>CAYVST010000085.1:0-15424 GCA_964454185.1 uncultured Alteromonas sp. | reverse complement strand
AAGCTAAGGCGCAGGCAGAAGAAGCAGAGCGTGCAAGAGCGCAAGCAGAAGCGGAGGCTAAGGCGCAGGCAGAAGAAGCAGAGCGTGCAAGAGCGCAAGCAGAAGCGGAGGCCAAAGCGCAAGCCGAAGAAGCTGAGCGTGCTAGAGCGCAAGCAGAAGCAGAAGCTAAGGCGCAGGCAGAAGAAGCAGAGCGTGCAAGAGCGCAAGCAGAAGCGGAAGCAAAAGCGCAAGCCGAAGAAGCTGAGCGTGCTAGAGCGCAAGCCGAAGAAGCTGAGCGTGCTAGAGCGCAAGCAGAAGCAGAAGCCAAAGCTCAGGCCGAGCAGCCTAAAGAGAAAAAATCGTTGTTTGCGCGATTAAAAGACAGCTTATCGCGCACCAAAGAGAATTTAGGCAGCGGCATCGTTAGCTTGTTCAAAGGCAAAGCTATTGATGATGAGTTGTATGAAGACTTAGAAACGCAGCTGTTGGTTGCTGATGTAGGAATGGACACTACGCAAAAGATCATCGATCACCTCACCGACAGTGCGTCACGCAAACAGCTGAAAGATGCAGAGGCGTTGCTCGACATTCTAAAACAACAAATGGCGGGCATGCTCTCCAAGGTAAATCAGCCATTGCCTGACGTCATGCAGGCACATGACGCAAGTGAAGGGCCTTTCGTTATCTTAATGGTTGGCGTAAATGGGGTAGGTAAAACTACAACAATCGGTAAGTTGGCAAAGCAGTTCCAGCAGCAGGGTAAGAAAGTTATGCTCGCCGCCGGTGATACATTTAGGGCTGCGGCTGTCGAGCAACTGCAGGTATGGGGAGAGCGCAATGATATTCCTGTTATTGCACAACACACTGGTGCAGATAGTGCTTCGGTGCTTTATGACGCACTAGAAGCCGCAAAATCCCGTGGTACAGATGTACTCATTGCTGATACGGCAGGTCGCTTGCAAAACAAAAATAACTTGATGGAAGAGCTCAAAAAAGTGGTTAGAGTTATGAAAAAACTCAACCCCAATGCGCCACATGAAGTTATGCTGACACTCGATGCTGGCACAGGTCAAAATGCTGTCAGTCAGGCTAAATTATTTAATGAGGCGGTAGGTCTTACGGGTATTACGCTAACCAAATTAGACGGTACTGCTAAAGGCGGGGTGATATTCTCTATTGCCGATCAGTTTAGTATTCCTATAAGGTATATTGGTGTAGGTGAGAGCATTGATGATTTGCGCTCATTTGATGGGCAAGAGTTTATCGATGCCTTGTTTAGCGAGATGGAAACACCACAAAGCTAACCCATAACCGCAGTAGGGAAGAATAATGATAAAGTTTGAGCAGGTAAGCAAAACCTACCCTGGCGGCCAGCGGGCGCTAAGCAAGGTGAATTTTCACATTGCGCCTGGTGAGATGGCCTTTTTGACCGGCCATTCTGGTGCAGGTAAAAGCACATTGCTCAAGCTTATTAGCATTATGGAGCGTCCTACTGTTGGTCGCGTGCTAATTAATGGCCACGATTTAAATAGCATTACACGCAGAGATATCGCATACATAAGACGCGATATCGGTATGATTTTTCAAAGTCATCAGCTTCTCATGGATAAAACTGTGTTTGACAATGTGGCACTGCCACTTGTCATTGAAGGCTATACGCATAAGGAAATTCGTAAGCGGGTAGAAGCTGCGCTGGAAATGGTTGGACTGAGAGACAAAGTTCGCTGTTTGCCTATTACGCTATCTGGCGGTGAGCAGCAGCGAGTAGGTATCGCTCGTGCGGTGGTGAACAAACCGCCTCTCTTATTAGCAGACGAACCCACGGGTAACCTAGACCCCAAGCTATCAATGGAAATTATTCGTCTTTTTGAAGATTTTAATCAGGCCGGCGTTTCCGTGCTAATTGCTACGCACGACTTGGGCCTGATCGCACGCATGCGATACCGCACGCTAACACTTAAAAATGGCCAAATGATTACTGACGGGCTAACCGAAAGTTTGGATAATCAAGGCAGCGCCGATGGAGAGTGGTCATGAGTATCTTATTCAAAGGGCGTGCGCAAGGGGCTTCATCTGCAAAAGTGGGGCTCATCCAATCTATTGTAATGTTTTTTGTTAGCCATGTTAGGCAAGCGCTATCGAGTCTTGGTGAGTTGTGGCGACAACCCATGGCATCGTTGATGACAATAGGCGTGCTAGGACTAAGTATTACGCTTCCCAGTACCCTTTATATCATGGTGAAAAACACTGAAAAAATTACCGCTGGGTGGGAGCAGGCCTCGGAAATTTCGCTTTTCCTAAAGCCTAATGTCAGTGTAACTAGCTCGCAGCAGCTTGTTGCTAGGTTAAACACGTGGCAGGAAATAGAGAGCGTGGTGTATATCCCTGCCGATGACGCCCTGAAAGAATTTCAGCATCTCTCTGGCCTTGGCGATGCCATTGCTTATTTAGAGAAAAACCCTTTGCCCGATGTAGTGTTAGTAACGCCAACCGAGAAATACGCATCCCCTACAGCAGCCCAAGCGCTTCTTGATAAACTCAGACAGCAAAGAGAAGTAGATATTGGGAAACTAGACATTGAATGGCTAGAGCGTTTGTATGCGGTGATTGATATTGCGACTGATTTGGTAACGCTAATAGGCCTTCTGCTATTTATCGCAGTGGTGTTGATTATTGGTAATACTATACGTCTGAATATTCTCAACAAGTACGATGAAATTGTGGTGATGAAGTTAGTTGGCGCGACAGATGCGTTTATTCATCGCCCCTTTTTGTACACGGGTTTTTGGTATGGGCTGCTAGGTGGCTTAATGGCGTGGTTTGCTGTCATAATTATTTTGTGGTGGATGGACAGCAGTATTACCACCTTTGCCGCGATGTATCAGAAGGAATTTAACATCACAGGCCTGACGGGTAATGCACTTCTGACCATGCTGGGCCTGTCTATATTACTAGGCTTGCTTGGTTCATTATTGTCAGTACAGCGTCACGTAAGACAAATCGAACCAAAATAAAAGCGCCGATTAAAGGCGCTTTCGTGTAATACAACGGTTAGGCTATTGCTCTGGGGTAGTGCGAGGAAATGGCACTTCGAACACCGTTGCCCCAGATAATGGCTTGGTTGTAAAGCACATGTAGTTGTTTTTGGTCGATACCAAGTAGTTTGGCTTGTTTAATAACGTTCATCCACAGAGCGCTCTCAAATGCCCTTACCAACGTCATATAACTGTTCATCTCACCATTCTTACCGAGCAAAGCATCATTTACTTCCTCTGACAGTGGGAGCTGCTTAATAATATCGGTCATTGACTGGTCAAGAAGCCCTTCTAACAATGAAAATAAACCCACTAAGAACGCAATTGGAGGGTTATTTTTAAGCCCGCGGCGTTCTGCCATTAAGTCGAAGAATTTTGCGCGAACCAGTGACATATGGATGATTTCTAGTGGCTTTTCATCGCCTAGATTAGTCAGGCTTAACAGCGCAATGAACTTCTTAATTTCTACTTCACCCATGTAATTAAGTGCATGGCGAAGAGACGTGATCTTGTAACGCTTGTTGATAGTCGGATTATTGATGAATTTAAGCAATAAGAAGCTCAGCGTAGCATCGCGCTCAATGATTTGGCTTATACGGACAATGTCAAAATCCGAATTTGCACTCTCGCCCATCAAATCGACGACATTCATCTTTGAGGCAGGCAGCTGACGCAAAATACGAGCCTCTGGCTGTGAGAAAAAATAGCCTTGGAATAAATCAAAGCCTAAATCTACGCACGTCGAGAAATGATCTTGACTGTCTACCTGTTCAGCGACCAGTTGTACATTGCTGTCATGATATCGAGGGATTTGCTTTTCGATGGTCTCAAAGCGACTTTTAGTCACATCAACCTTAACGATATCAATAAGGGGGAAGATATCGTGTTTTGAACCCACCATCATGGGATCATCAATTGCTAACTTAAACCCTAATTGCTTGATGTGCTGACAAGCCTCAAACAGGCCGCTCGTGGTGTCAGTAGGATCAGCAAGTTCTACCACAACAGAGTCTGGATTTAAGTTGGTGGGGAAGCGAGAAATCAACGTTTCGGAAGAAAATGTGATAAACGATTTCTTTTCGCCACAGATATCGTCGAGACCCAGCGGGTGAAAATGTTCTGTAATGAACTTCGATTTTTCTTCGCTATGCTCTGGGTAAGCACCACTTTTTCCATCTCTAAAGAGCAGCTCATAAGCAAAAACACTTTTGCTCTTATCTAGAATGGGCTGTCGGGCAATAAACGCGAACATAATTCTTTCCTGATTCAACATGGTTGCGTGTACTTTTTTGAAGACTCAGACACCGTTCCTATGGCACTGAATCAGCAGCTACGCATTTTTTAAGCACTAAAAAGTATGTTTCTAATTAGTAGTCTAAGGTATGTAAGCGAAAACTAACAACTATTGTTAGCACAAAATCTAATCATTATTGTCGTTCAACGCAGCATTGTGCATGTGTTTTGCCCACTTAATTGCTTCGTTGTAATAGCTGTGTAGCAAGTTTTGCTTAATCTCATATTTATTCGCAAATTGCTGTATACCACCCCATTTGGCGCGCTCAAAATATTGGCCCAGTGTTAAACAATTACGCAAGAGACCTGGTTGTCCACACAAGGCGTCTTTAACTGAATCACTGATGGGCACTTTACTTACAAGATCTTCTATATTCTGCTCCATCATGGCGTCAAGAAGAGACAGTAAGCCGGTTAAAAATCCGGTTAAGGGGTCATCGTTACTGTGAATTTCGGTATAAACCAGTTCACAAAACTTTGCGCGTACTAAGGCCATTTGCATTAATTCAGTAGGCTGGCCGTCATTTAAGTTCGCAAGCGCTAAGAGTGAAATAAACTTCTTCACTTCCACTTCACCCATAAAAGTAAGTGCATGTTTTAGCGAGGTTATTTTGTGACGTTTGTTGACTAATGGATTATTAATAAAACGAAGGAGCAAATACGTTAGCGAGGGGTCGCGCTCGATAATTTTATTCACTTCATCAAAGTTTAATTTAGGCTGGCTACTTAGGGTTAGCAGTTGCATCATGGTTAAACTGCTGGGGCCAAGTTTACGATGTCTTACAATTTCAGGTTTAGCCAGGAAGTACCCTTGGAAGTAGTCGAAACCCATCTCCTTAAACTTTCGAAAATCTTCGTAAGTTTCTATGCGCTCTGCAACGAGTTCTATTTTATTCGACTTAAATCGCTCAACTAAAGCGGGAATTTCCTCGTGAGGAATTTCAGTCACGTCAATTTTGACAACGCTTGTGAACGGGATAAATGCTTCCCATTTACCTTGCATGTCATAGTCATCAAGCGCAATTGGGTAACCCAAACCTCGGATATGCTTACAAGCGGCGATTAAGGCGTCGTCCACTTCGACAGATTCAACGACTTCAATAACGACTTTGCTGGCATCTAACGAGGTAGGAAAGCGAAACATTAGCGTATCGCGATGAAAATTGATAAAAGCCTTTTTGTCTCCAGTTATCTCTTCAATACCTAAGCTCAAATGCGTAGATGTGAGAATTTTAGACGTCGCTTCATCAGGAGGAATGTCTGGAAAGCAATTTTCTTCGCCTATGCGAAAAAGCAACTCGTAAGCGTAAACTTCACGATTTACATTAAATATTGGTTGTCTAGCGACATAAGCAAACATCAAATCCCTCTTTGCTGCATTTTGAGTATTTCATTTACAACGACTTATTTATTGTAGTTTGTGTCTAAAGAAATACGCTACAGCGGTAAGTATTACAAAAAACGATTGTATCAATCTATTATTTTCAGTTTCTTTTGGGAAAAGCAAGTCATATCCTTTGCTGGACGCTTGGATTTATTCTAATTGATTAGAGTACTGCTGTGATACGGCAGGCTTCATATCGCTGAGACTAGCGGTAATCAAATAGCTATTTTTAATCGTATAATATTAGTGTCATAAAAAGTTGTATTATGAACACTCTGCCCTATGCCTGAACCGCCACCTTGGCGCTGATATACAGGCAAGAGCACTATCGTAGTAATTGGAACTTTTTTTCTTATTGTAGGTCTTGATATTGTGTGAAAAGTCACTATACCTACATATCGGTTAGACTTCTTATCTTAAATAGGTCTCGCGCGGCTTCAGTTACTTTGATAATATGAAGCGGCAATAAATGAGGTGAACAATGAGCAATAATTTGCAATCTATGGCCCTGTCAGTGCCACACAGCGGTAGCATCGAAGGCTACATCCAAGCTGTAAGCAGTATTGATATGCTTAGCGCTGAGGAAGAGCGCGAGTTGGCAGTGCGCCTTCGCGAAGACGAAGACTTACAAGCCGCTCGAAAGCTAGTAATGTCGCATCTTCGTTTTGTTGTGCACATTGCAAAGTCTTATTCAGGATATGGCTTACCACAAGCTGACCTAATTCAAGAAGGTAACATCGGTCTAATGAAAGCCGTTAAGCGTTTTGACCCAACAGTGGGCGTGCGCTTGGTTTCTTTTGCGGTTCATTGGATCAAAGCTGAAATACACGAGTTTGTGCTTAAAAATTGGCGCATCGTTAAGGTGGCTACAACAAAAGCACAGCGTAAGTTATTCTTTAATTTGCGTAAGGCAAAGAAACGCCTAGGTTGGTTTACACATGACGAAGTGCAAACCGTAGCTGACGAGCTTGGAGTGAGTACGAAAGAAGTGCTCCAGATGGAAGCACGCATGAGCAGCCAAGACCAAGCGTTCGATTTAACTGCAGATGAAGACGAAACCGGTAATTTTGCGCCTGTTCAGTATTTAGAAGATAAGTCTTCTGATGTAGAGACCGACGTTATTAACAACGATTGGGATACGGCAGCAAGTAAGCGTCTTTATTCGGCTCTTAAAACCCTTGATGAACGTAGCCAAGATATTATTGAAACGCGTTGGCTCGCTGATAACAAAATTACTTTGCAAGACTTGGCAGATAAGTACCAAGTGTCAGCGGAACGTGTTCGTCAAATTGAAAAGAACGCGATGAAGAAACTGCAAGCTGCAATGGTAGTATAACCAAAATTCATAGAGCTTAAGACAGTGGAACCGAGACGCTTATTGCGTCTCGGTTTTTTTGTTTCTAAAAAAGCGCTCTTCAGTTATTCTATCAAGGACTAGATGGAATAAGTCTTCAAAGAGACGAAGATATTATTGGTATTTCACTTCAGAGAATTAAGGCGTTGTTGTGGAGCTTTTGTACGGCTTATTTATATCGCTCGTATCTTTTCTTACTTGTTTAATTTGTGCATCGTTAATCGGAAGGACTAAATACTTTTCCTTTTTGTCCGAAAGGCGCAGTCGATTTGGGTGTATAGATGGTATCCGCGGATTTCTAGCGCTGTCTGTATTTTTTCATCATTTCATCATCACGTACTACTGGAAAGTTAGCGGTTCATGGCAGCGACCACCTGAGGACCTTTTTCAAAACCTTGGTAAGGTCGGCGTTGCAATTTTTTTCATGATTACAGGCTTTTTGTTTTTTTCTAGAATCGTAAATCAGGACCAAAAAATCAGTTGGCTTAAGCTCTATAAATCTAGAGTTTTTCGAATTTATCCGCTATATCTGTTTGTATTAACTCTGATTTCGCTCGTCGTTTTCTATAATTCAGACTTTGTACTTAATACTTCTTTTTCTTCAGTTGTGAAGGATTATGTCAGGTGGGGATTGTTTCTAGGAGGAACCATCAATGACTTTTCTGAAACGAAACAGATTATTGCTGGTGTAGACTGGACACTCAAATATGAATGGCTGTTTTATCTGTCATTACCTTTGCTTTATTTAGCATACAAAGTTCTGGGTAAATGGGGATTGATTGCAACTGCGTTGCTTACGGTTGTTTTGTTTTTATATCCTATTAGCATTCCTTTTATATCGTCATCCTTTTTTATCTATTTTACAGCTGGCGCAATGATTTCGCAGTTCGCAAAAAAAGTAGAAAATCTAGTAGAGAAAAGACATTCGATGGTATCAGCATTTAGTGTGTTGATTATTGCTGTAGTTTTGATCTATCCAAACTCTCTTGATCTCATACATATACTATTAATGTCTGTCTTGTTTCTTTTCATAGCGGCTGGCAACAATATGTTTAAGTCCTTTTCGTCTAAAGCATCTATCGTATTAGGCGAAATAAGCTACAGCATCTATTTAACTCATGGAATTGTTTTATATATATTGTTTTCTGGCGAAAACGGCAAAGAAATTGCTCTCCTTTCAATTGAGAAATACGCTTTACTGATGCCGCTTGTTTCTGTGGTGGTTGTGTTGTTTTCTTCGCTAACATTCTTACTAATTGAAAAACCAGGTATCGATTTAGGAAAAAAACTCAGATTATTCAACAGCTAGGTGACCGAGGGGTAGTTGTCTGCCTAGCTTTTACATTAAAAATTGAATATTCGTTTGGGAAGGGGCTTGAATCTAGTTTTTCTCTTTCGATGGTGGCAAAACCCAAAATACGCCATCAAATTCTGCAACCGGGTTATCGCCATCGAGTATGGCAACACTTAGTTCAAACCGAGCTTTGTGGCCTTTTTCCAAAGGTTTAAACTTACCTGACAAGGTCTCAATGTTGCAAATGGCTCTTGGTTTCATTGTGATGGGTTTGTGGTAATGAATGTCGCCGTCGCCAAGCACAATATCGCCATCCAACCCACGCTCTTTCAGCTGTAGATAAATCATTCCCCAACCAGTGAGAGTGGCTAACGAGAAGATACTACCTGCAAACATAGTACCGTGGATATTGATATTCTTGTTCAGTGACGCTCGGGTTTCAAGCGTTCTTCCTGTGTATTGATAAAGCTTAATCCCCATATGTTCAGTAATGGGAATAGTCTCAGTCCAAGTATCTTGAAGTGTTTTGCACCATATAGGATGCAGAACTAACGTATTGCTTTCGGTGAACTTCTTCACCATTTGCTGCCGTTTTAGCATACCCAACTCGTTGGGCGCTTCTCGTTCAACTTCAAAACCACAGGCGCTAAAAAAATCGATGGATATTTCTCGGCTGTTTGTCACCGCGCGTTCCGCGCCCAAGTCTTTTGCTACGTTTTCAAGGGCTGCCATCATCATTTGCCCCAAACCTTTTCTCAAGTGCTCGGAGTGAACGGCTACGTGTCTTATTTGTGCTTCTTCGGCGGTATTTAAATGTACACGGCCGCAAGCGACAATATCACCATTTCTATTCGTGATAATGCGATGCTCTGCGACTTGCTCATACTCATCCTTTTCTGAGCCTAGAGGAAAATTCCAAGGCTGGCGTAAGTGCTGCCAGCGAAAATGGAAATAAGCTTCAAACTCGGCATCGCTCTTTGGCGTGACAACCTTGTACACAATCAACCGACCTTTTTAAAGAAGTGAAATAGTATTTAAACGTAACCGTCGACGAGGTACAAGCTAAAAAGTGTAAGCAGAAATAAGCTTGTGGCTAGACGATGCTAGCGCAGGGCGCCGACGGCTTTGAATTAAACCTGAAATTGAAATGTAACAGGACCATCATTAATAAGGCCAACCTGCATATCAGCACCAAACTGGCCTGTGGAAACACGCATGCCTTTGTTCTTTAGTGCTGCTACAAACTTTTGATAAATTTCTTTGCCATGTTCTGGTGTGGCTCCACGCGAGAAGCCTGGGCGGTTACCTTTTTGTGTATCCGCAACAAGTGTAAACTGCGATACGACTAAGATCTCACCGTCGACCTGCTCCACATTAAGGTTCATTTTACCTTCGCTATCACTGAACATACGGTAGCGGCACAGTTTATTTGCTAGTTTTTCGATTTCTGCGTCGCCATCGTCTTTCTCTACCCCAAGTAAGACAAGCATGCCATGGCCTATTTCGCCAACCACTTCCCCAGATACGGTAACATTAGCTTCAGATACACGCTGGATTAGTCCTATCACTTCTTTGACTCCTGAATAAAACGCGACATGTCTCTGGTAGCTCGGCATAAAGCGTATCCAATGCTGGGTTCTGATGTACTGTGCCCAGCATCAGGGATAATTTGTAGTTGGCTTTGAGGCCAGGCTTTATGCAGCGCTTCAGCAGCTTCCGTCTTACAGATCATATCGTATCGACCATGAATAATTGTGCCGGGAATATGTCGTATTTTATCTATATTTTCAAGAATGTAGTTCTCAGGAATGAAGCATTCGTGTGAAAGGAAATGGCACTCCAACGTGGCTAAACATGTTACCAGTTGCATGGGGTAGTGAGATGTAGAATCGCCTACGCCAGGAGGTAGCGTAATACGCGATAGCCTTTCTTCCCACTGATACCAGCGCTTTAATGCAGCATGTCTTAGTACCTCATTATTTGAATTTATAGCGCGACTGTAAAAGTCACAGATTTGGCTTGTACTAACGGGTAGAGGGACATCTTTTACAAACTTTCGGTAATATTCGGGGAACAGTTGAGCAGCACATCCTTGAGGAGACAGAAACCAGTCTCTATCTTCTTGGCGCGCCAAAAATACGCCACGAAGTATAAGGCCGGTTACTTTATCAGGGTGTGATATAGCGTAAAGCAGTGCAAGTGTTGACCCCCAAGAACCACCAAATAAAAGTATATGAGGAATGTTTAGATGCTGACGGAGTAATTCGATGTCGTTAACGTTTTGGGTGGTGTCGTTGTAAGAGGTGGAAGCGAGAGGGGTAGAACGGCCGCACCCTCGTTGTTCGTAGCCAATAATTCGGTATTTGTTGCTATCGAAAAAGCATTTGTAGTTTGGCGGAAGCCCAGCGCCTGGCCCTCCATGCACAAATAACACAGGAATGCCGTCAGGATTACCGCTTTGTTCGAAGTAAAGCGAATGCCCGCTTCCCACGTCTATAAATCCGTTTTGATAGTAGGTTACATCGGGGTAAAGTCGTTTCATTTTGTTTCTGCGCGTTGTGTGAGTGCCTGTTTTGGTTTAATTTATTGTTATAAAAACTACGCAAGCTAACCGCTTTTGCTTCCCCTAGCGCCTTTTAAGGCCATGTATTTGGCGATATTTAGACGATAGAACACGGGTCACGCGTACTAGCTAATCATATTATAGTCATAAATGCGAGGATGTTTATATGGCAGGTCAAGGATCGGGTGGTAACGTTATCGCCGCTATTTGTAACTTTTTTATCCCCGGTTTGGGGCATTTAGTGCAAGGCCGAATTTTAGGTGCCTTGTTTTATTTTATTGCTGTTGGGGTTTCTTATGCGCTTGCTGCTACCGTTGTACTAGCAATTGTATTTTGGCCATTGGGCGTTATTTTGCATCTGATAAGCATTATTAGCGCTGCGCGTTATAGAGCTGGAGATTAGTCTCATGAAATTGATAGCCGCGGTGTTTGTTGCTGTGCTTTCACTTACTGGCTGCCAGTCAGCATATTATGCGGCTTGGGAGAAAGTGGGCGTAGAAAAGCGCGATATCTTAGTCGACCGTGTTGAAAACGCTAAAGAGTCTCAAGAAGAAGCGCAAGAGCAATTTAGCTCTGCGCTTGAAGCGTTCAGCGCTGCCGTTGCGTTTGACGGTGGCGAATTGGAAGATGTATACGATAGCCTAAACGGTCAGTATGAAGACAGCGTAGCAGCGGCAGCTGATGTTACTGCGCGTATTGACAAGGTAGAAGGCGTCGCGGAAGCTTTGTTTGACGAATGGCAAGGAGAGCTAGATAAGTATCAAAATGCGTCGTTAAAACGTGACAGTGCGGCAAAGTTGCGCGAAACCCAACGCCGCTATAAATCGTTGATGAAAGCGATGCGTAACGCAGAAAGCAAAATGCCACCAGTGCTAACTGCGTTGCAAGATAATGTGCTGTATCTTAAGCACAACCTTAATGCGAGCGCCATTGGTGCGCTACAAGGCGAGCTTTCAACTATTGAAAATAATGTAGCGCAGTTGATAAGACAAATGAACTCGGCCATTGCTGAATCAGATGCCTTTATTGCGTCAATGAAGAACTAAATGTTACGCATCGACACGATGCACTCATTCTGTAAGTGAATAGAAAAGGGAGCAGTTGCTCTCTTTTTTATTCCAGCTAAGGTAGGGCTCAACTCCCCACCTACTTACCTATTCTTCAGGTACCTTTCTGGGTTCATTCTCAGCTTTCTTGTTTTCAAATGCCTCGCCTAAGCTGCAGGTGAACTCTGCGCCAAACAACACAATAATCCAAGACAGGTATACCCAAATAAACAGAATAGGTACCACGGCAAGCGCGCCGTAAATAAGTTCATAGGAAGGAAAGTTAGTTACATAGAGCGCAAAACCTGACTTGGTCATCTCAAAGGCAATAGTAGCGACAACTGCGCCTGAGAGAGCGTGACGAGCGTATACGCGCCGGTTCGGCACAACCATATACAAAATGGCAAAAGCCAGCATTGCTGTACCACTGGGTACTAGACTGAGTAAAAATGTACCAAGACCCGGGGTGTACTCTTCTGTAAATGCAGCAAGGCCAGTTAAATACGAACTTACCACCACGCTTGAGCCAATGAGCATAGGCCCCAGCGTAATAACCATCCAATAAATGGCGAAGGTATAGATGAAAGGCCTGTTGCTTTGCGTACGCCAAATACGGTTAAGGGTTTTGTCTACATTGGATATAAGCAGAAGTGCAACAACAAGTAACGACAAAATACCTATGGCACTCATCTGCGACGCATTGCCGACAAAATCTGTCATGTATTTATGTACGACATCACTGGCGGTGGGCACAAAATTGTTGAAAACGAAGTGTTCAAGTTTGTCACGCACCGATGCAAAGGCGGGAAAGGCCGACATTATGGTAAAGGTGACCATGATAAAGGGCACAAGAGATAACAAGGTAACGTAGGCAAGATGCCCCGCGGATATGGTAATACTGTCTTCTCTACAGCGCTTAACAAATATGCCAAAGAGCTCTTTGACCTGCGGCGCAATACTTTTGTAAATAGCGTTAACCTTGTCTAAATTCACGCACGCTCTCCTGACAGCATGTAAACCTTCATCAATGTAGTGCGCGCATACGCACTTTTCGAAATGGTAACTGCGACAAGAGCCTGTAGCAAAAGATTTGTGTAAAAAGACGTTTAGCGGTTTCCTTTAACACCTAGCATATGACAAATTGCATAGCTCAACTCACTTCGGTTAAGTGTGTAAAAATGGAAATGCTTAACGCCTTCTTTTGCTAGTACTTTTACCTGATCCATCGCGATGTTAGCGCCAATTAAGTTTCGGGTTGCTTGATCGTCCTCGTCTAGGCCGTCAAACATCTTATGTAACCAACCTGGTACATGCACATTGGTAAACCCTGCAAACTTCACTAAGGTTTGATAGTTTGTGACAGGCAATATGCCGGGTACTAAGTCAAGATCGACACCTGCCGCCGCAGCGCGGTCTCTAAAGCGCAAGAAAACGCTGGTGTCAAAGAAGAATTGAGAAATGGCTTCCGTCGCGCCAGCTTCAGCCTTGCGTTTTAAGTTGAGCAAGTCAAACTGGGCATTAGGTGCTTCCGGGTGCTTTTCAGGGTATGCAGCTACTGAAATATCGAAATCGGCCACGTCTTTTAATAGGGCGACCAAGTCTGAGGCATACATTTCAGTGGTATCAACTCCGGGCGGTAAGTCACCGCGCAATGCTACAATACGGCGAATGCCCGAGTCCCAGTAATCTTGCGCAATTTGCTTTAACTCTTCGCGGCTTGCGTCTACACAGGTCAAATGAGGAACAGCAGCCACGCCGGTTTGCTGCTGAATACGCTTCACAACATCGTGAGTTCTGTCACGCTCGCCGCTATTCGCACCATACGTTACCGACATATAACTTGGCTTTAGTGGGGCAAGACGTTCTACTGATTTCCAAAGGGTTTTTTCCATGGCTTCGGTTTTGGGTGGGAAAAACTCGAAAGACACATCAATATCACGTAGCTCTGACAGTGATTGATTTAATGCATCGATACCCTGTGCGTAAGAAACCATGGCTTGTTCTCTCAAATGTAGTTTACATATAGACGTTTAGACGTCTAAATTAAAGAATATATGTCTAGACGTCAAGAGGTTTACACTGCTCAATTGACCTTTTCGTTAACTTGTTTAGAATTTCTATTCATAACATAAATAAGAGAACACCGAGTAAGTACAATGGCAGAATGGAACGGTAAGTATATTCATCCTTACGCAGAGCATGGTAAAAAGAGCGAACAGGTTAAGAAAGTCACTGTTTCTATACCCATCAACGTGCTGAAAGCGTTAACAGACGAACGTACTCGTCGACAGATTAATAATTTACGTCACGCAACCAACTCAGAGTTATTGTGTGAAGCGTTTTTGCATGCGTTTACAGGTCAACCTTTGCCTAATGATGACGACCTGCGCAAAGACAACGCTAATCGTGTGCCTGCTGAAGCGCGCCGTATTATGGAAGAAATGGGGATTGACCCAAGCCTAGAAAATGATACTGACGAAGAGTCTTAATTATTAACTTAGCAAAAAGCAGCAAAGCAAAAAAAACGGCGCAGAAAATAAGCGCCGTTTTTATGTGTATGATATGAATTATTTACTCAGTGTCTGACGTTTGCGGTATTCCTGCAACGCCAGAAGCTATTGCAGCCTTTGATACCGCCGACGCGATGCGCTCACACAAACGCGGGTCCATTGGCTTAGGGATAATATAGTCTTTTCCAAATGTTAAGCTTTCGCTTTTGCTCGCTGCAAGTACTTCAGCGGGTACGTCTTCCTTAGTAATTGCGCGTAGCGCTTCTACCGCAGCCACTTTCATCTCATCATTAATGGCTTTTGCGCGCACATCTAGTGCACCACGAAAGATAAATGGAAAGCACAGTACGTTGTTCACTTGGTTTGGATAATCTGAACGGCCCGTGGCCATGATCAAGTCTTTTCGTACTTCGTGGGCAAGCTCTGGCTTAATCTCTGGATCAGGGTTTGAACATGCAAATACAATTGGGTTATCGGCCATCAATGCTAAGGTTTCTGGTGGAAGTACATCTGGGCCAGATACACCAATAAAAATGTCGGCCCCTTCCATGACATCTTCAAGCGTGCGTTTGTCTGTGTTGTTAGCAAACAGCTTTTTATGTTCCGTTAAATCTTCACGACGGGTGTGGATAACCCCCTTTCTATCAAGCATATAAATGCGTTCGCGCTGCGCACCGCATTTAATCAATAGCTCCATACATGCCACCGCTGCCGCACCGGCACCCATGCAAACGATTTTTGCGTTTTCGATAGTTTTGCCCTGGATCTCCAAAGCGTTCAGCATACCTGCTGCCGTAACAATTGCCGTACCGTGCTGATCATCGTGGAATACGGGGATATTACAACGCTTGATAAGCTCTCTTTCTATTTCAAAACACTCTGGCGCTTTAATATCTTCAAGGTTAATTCCACCAAAGGTATCTGCGATGTTCGCCACTGTATTAATAAACTCTTCAGTGGTTCTGT
>CAYVST010000084.1:0-15561 GCA_964454185.1 uncultured Alteromonas sp. | reverse complement strand
AACGCAGATGTGGGGATAAAGTCCTATAACTCAATGACAAAAATGTGAATTTTTCTCATATTTCTATGTTTGTTTCTCTGCGCAGATATTTATAAGTGCTCAGATAAGCGAGTCTATGTATTTCACTTGTGATTTGATGCATTGGCACTTGTAACTTTATTTAGTCACGAGCGTTTAAAATAGATCACTTAGACCCTTAGATAAATCAGCATGTCAGCGAGAGGTCAAAACGCGAGCCAAACTCGAATTTTGTTGTCGGCTTTTACACTGGGTTGCTTTACTACTTATTTTTAATAAGTTGCTATAGTTATTACCGAATTGAAATGTTAAAGGCCACGAGCTATGTCGTTGAGGTTGTATATACTCATTTTGCTAATGGTAGCTGCTGCTAATGTCCATGCGAGTCCCAAAAACGTGAGAGTTTGTTTAATGGACTCAACGTTATATCCGTTATGGCGGTCGCCAGGAGATGAAGGTAGCGTCAACCCAGGAATAAATATCGAGTTACACCAGCGCATTGCCAGCACGCTAAATTTTACTATTGTTTGGGTTCGAGCGCCTTTTCCTCGGTGCTTGGTCATGCTTAAAGAAAACAAAGTCGACATGCTCAATGTCGCTAGCTACAGCGCAGATAGGGAGCGCTATGGGCTTTACCCTAAGGTTGACAATACTATTGACTACTCACGGCGACTAAAAACCGAAGGGTACCATGCCTATGCGATGAAAGACTCACCCATAGAATGGGACGGCGAGCAGTTTCACAATACTGCTGAAACGCCAATTGCCATCGAGATTGGTGCATCTATCCGGGGCTTGTTAAATGAAATGAACTTGCCTGTTTACGAAGTCAGTGGCGTTCAACACGCGTTTGGTATGTTGAGAAAAGGACGGGTAAGTGCGGTAGTGACCAACCGTTTTAATGGCTTAATTCACGGCGGTAAAGGGGTTGTTGAGCTATCGCCTTCATTACAAGGTAGAGCCTATTTTATTATGGTTGCTGAACAATTTTATCAACGCTACCCCGCGCTTACTGAACGCGTTTGGGACGAGTCTGCTCGAGCCCGAGAAAACGAATATGATGCACTTTTGAAAGCATATGTTGATGTGCCTGCATGGTGAACAAAACACGTCGAGTTAGCGAGGTAAATGAGGCTACCTAAAACATAAGTTAAGAGAATTTTGTGTTATTCTCGCCTTGATAATTTTTATAACGTTCCCACATCCATACAAATCATGATTTACGCTGAGAGGATCCAATGGACAATACTGAAAACCAATCAACGCTAGATAGAATTAAACAGCAAATCGGAGAAAATCCAATTCTTCTTTATATGAAGGGGTCTCCAAAACTTCCTAGCTGTGGTTTTTCATCACAAGCTTCGCAAGCACTGATGTCATGCGGCGAGCCATTCGCTTACGTTGATATTCTTCAAAACCCAGACATCCGAGCAGAACTTCCAAAATTTGCAAATTGGCCTACATTTCCTCAGCTATGGGTTGAGGGGGAGTTAGTTGGTGGCTGCGACATTATTATCGAGATGTTTCAGCAAAATGAACTTCAGCCGCTGATTAAAGAAACTGCCGCAAAATACAAAGAAGACGAGTAAAACAGGTTTTTGTTTTATCGATTAAAAAGTCGGCTTTTGGTCGGCTTTTTTTATTTAAACCCTCCAAAAATCCAGCACGTAAATTCCCGTAAAAACTATATAGACAGGTCACAAAATAAAATCCTCTACGCTTTGAAAAAATATTTTTATTTTGTCAAAAAAGGTTTGTTTTTTAGCATCTTGCGTTCTATAAAAAACTCAGCTGACACGCGCGTTTTGACGTTTACGCCATGCAATACCGTCAGCGTTGAAGGTAAAAAATAACAACCATTCTGTGCTGATGTTGAACACACATAAAGTCGACCAGCAGAAGAGAAAATCCGGGAAACCACCATGAATACAAACTTGTCTTTATTGACCAAAAACGTACGAGGCGTTTTAGCTGCCTCTGCTGCGTTTTCAGTAATGGCTACGGCGCCAGTATTTGCACAAGAAGCAGAAGAAAGTGCCAAAGCAGAAGATTACGAACAAATTGCGGTAGTAGGCTCGCGCGCGGCGCCTCGTTCAGTCGCTGACTCAGCAGTTCCTATCGATATTATTTCTAGCGAAGAATTTAAGCAGCAAGGTGCCACTGACATGGTATCTATGATGCAAACTGTTGTGCCGTCTTTCAACGTTAACGACCAGCCAATCAACGATGCTTCAACCTTGGTGCGTCCAGCTAACCTGCGTGGTATGGCATCAGACCATACGTTGGTACTTGTAAACGGTAAGCGTCGTCACCGCTCTGCGGTTATTACGTTCCTAGGCGGTGGCCTTTCTGATGGTGCACAAGGTCCTGATATCTCTGTGATTCCAGCGGCAGCGCTAAAACAAGTGGAAGTATTGCGTGATGGTGCAGCTGCACAGTACGGCTCTGATGCGATCGCAGGCGTAATTAACTTTGTGCTAAACGATGCGTCTGAAGGCGGATTATTTGAAGCCCGTTATGGTTCGTTCTATGAGGGCGACGGCGACATGATTCAGCTTTCTGGTAACGTTGGTTTACCGTTATCTGACAAGGGGTTCATTAACCTTTCTGCCGAGTACCGCACGGCAGATGATACGTCGCGCAGTATTCAGCGCGCCGATGCTGCAGGACTTATTGAAGCAGGCAACACCTTTGTGGCTGACCCAGCACAAATTTGGGGTTCACCTGAGATCAAACACGACATCAAATTGTTTGCGAACTTAGGCTTAGAGTTATCTGACTCAGCAGAAGCATATATGTTTGGTAACTTTGCCGAGCGTGAAGTAGAAGGTGGTTTTTACTTCCGTAATCCACACAATCGTGGCGGCGTTAATGATGGTGGTACGAATGAAGCGGGTGAGCAATTGCTGCTTGTTGGCGATTTAACAGGCGATATGTCTGGTAACTGCCCGACTGACATTGTGGTGGGCGACAACGTTCTACAAAATCCTCGCTATATCAACGAAGTTGCGAACAACCCAGATTGTTTTGCGTTCAACGAAATTTTGCCAGGTGGCTTCACGCCTCGCTTTGGCGGTACCGTAACAGATATGTCTTTGGTATTTGGTACTAAAGGCGAACTTGCTAACGAAATCACTTATGACGTAAGTCTTAACTTGGGTCAAAATGAAGTGGATTTCGCAATCAGCAACACAATTAACCCTTCATTAGGTCCAGATACGCCGTTTGAATTTAGTCCTGGCCGTTATACCCAGTCTGAACAAACGCTTGATATCGATTTTACTAAACCTTTCGATGTAGGTTTGTACGAACCTCTGTTTGTGGCAACAGGTTTCCAGTATAGAAACGAAAGCTACGAAAGTTATGCAGGTGATCCAGCGTCTTATGAAATAGGTCCGTTGGCGACACAGGGTTTTGGCATAGGCTCTAACGGTTTCCCTGGCCTATCAGCCAACAGCCAAGGCCGTGTGTCGCGCAACAACATCGCATTTTATGTTGATGCTGAAGCGTATATTACTGAAAACTTCATGCTAGCTGGTGCTCTTCGTTATGAAGATTTCTCTGACTTTGGTGATACGACTAAAGGAAAGATTGCTT
Source organism: uncultured Alteromonas sp. (assembly GCA_964454185.1). GTDB lineage: Bacteria > Pseudomonadota > Gammaproteobacteria > Enterobacterales > Alteromonadaceae > Alteromonas. The sequence continues at coordinate 11,946 of CAYVST010000084.1, read as the reverse complement.
TCCGCTGGCAGGCGCTTGAGAACATTGCGTTCCGTGGTGCATTCTCTACAGGCTTTAAGGCGCCAACGCTTGGTCAAAGTAATGTGCGTAACGTTACGACAGCGTTCGGTACTGGTGGTCAGTTGATCGACCGAGCTACATTGCCACCAACTGATCCAGTATCGCAGCTTAAAGGTGGTGAGCAGTTGACGCCTGAAGAATCAGAAAGCATCACATTTGGTGTGGTCGCTGACTTTGACAATGGCTTGTTCATTACCGCTGACTACTACAACATTGAGCTTACTGACCGAATCAGTACTGCATCGGGCATCGCGCTTACAGAAGAAGACATTGCAACGTTACTGGCTCAAGGTATAAACGATGCGTCTAGTTTCTCAGAAATTAGCTTCTTCACTAATGACTTCGATACGACCACTGAAGGTCTTGATGTAGTTGCCAACTACGCGATGGACATGATGGGCGGTGAAACTAAGTTTTCACTTGCGTATAACTGGACATCAACTGAAGTTGACCGCGCGTCAGACAACATCTCTGACTTCCGTATTCGCATGTTAGAAGATAACCTTCCTGCAGTGCGTTACAGCGCAACTGCGAACCACACTAATGGCGACTGGCGCTTCCTAGCACGTATGAATTACTTTGGTAGCATCTTTGAAGATCACCTAGATTCTGCGTTGCCAATTGACAAAGTAGGTTCTGAAATCACATTTGACTTTGAAGTTGCGTACAACGTTTCTGAAGAGTTCACGGTTACCGTTGGTGCTAGAAATGCGTTTGATGAATACCCTGATGAGAACAATACTGACGCGGGTGGTATTACCTATGCTCAGATTGCTGGCTCAGCGTATCCAACGACGTCGCCAATTGGAATCAACGGTGGTTTCTACTACCTAAGAGGTGTTTACACTTTCTAAAACTGACAAGGGGGCGTTTGCCCCCTTATCTCTTAGAGATGCGTGAAAGTGCGTTTACCTTTACAAAGCTGGTGCAAGTGAATCTTAAAGGTAAACGCGTTTTGCATTATAAGAGCGTGAATTTTATTAATTTTGTGGCATTATGAATGCCACTGTAAGCAAATCGAAACACAACTAGTTTAAAACTATGACGAAAAAGTCGACAGTAGCCGAAACCTTCTTAAAATACCGCTCAAAGTTAATGCGTGCGGTGGGTTCTATTGTTGGCGCCGACGACATTGAAGATATCGTCCAAGAAGCTTTTATTAAAAGTTACGAGGCCGAGTTAAAACAAGAAATACAATACGAGCGGACATATATGCTCAAAACGGCGCGTAATCTCGCGCTGAATCATATTGCTAAAGCTGAGAATAAGAACAAGCAGCCGTTAGATGATATGGATATTTTGCCTTACGAGCTAGTGGGGCATAGTTTAGAAAAAAATGTAGAAAGCAAAGAGCGTTTTATACACTTTTGCCGAGCCACAGATACCTTATCTGCGGATGTAAAACGCGTCTTTTTACTTAAAAAAGTATATGGCATGCGACAAAGAGAAATAGCCGAACTCGTGGGGTTGAGTGAAAGCACCGTTGAAAAGCATGTCGCCAAAGGTTTAATGATGTGCTCTAGGTATCTTGCCGAGCTTTCAAACGACAGTGGAACCCCTCGCGCCACTGTCACTGCGAATCAGGACATAAGCCGTAGTTAACATGAATAATATTCGCCAGTTTTCCAGCAAAGAAGACATTCAGGAGCAAGCATGCTTATGGATTAGTCGCCTCGACCGCGGCTTGCTCGATGAAGAAAAAATGCAGTTAGATGCTTGGCTTAGTGAAAGCAACGCGCATCGTCAGGCACTGCTAGATGCCGCAAGTTTGTGGGATGACATGTCAGTCCTAAATGAACTGAGCGGGTTGTTTCCACAGCCGCAGTCTCGTAAAACGATGAGTAACCCGCGAATGGGCAAGCAAATTATGTGGAGCATGGCTGCTACATTTTTTGTGGTGGCTGTGGCGCTCAGCGTTGTAGTGCAACGCATCTGGTTTGAATCTGCGCCGCAGTTTGCCAACATCAGTGAAAAAGTGCAGACCGGTGTAGGTGAACAGAAAAATGTTGTGCTTGCAGATGGTTCGAAGTTGCACTTGAACACCAACTCAATAGTCACTGTGGATTTTTCATCAGAAGCGCGAAATATCGTACTGCTTCGAGGTGAGGCACATTTCGAGGTCGCTCATGACAAACAGCGCCCTTTTTCTGTAACGGCAGGCAGCAATACTGTTACGGCAGTCGGTACAGCATTTAATATGCAGTATGTCGATGACAATGCGTTTGAACTGGTTGTTACAGAAGGCAAAGTACTGGTTAAAGACCGCTTTAGTGTTTCGTCAAACGATTTGCTGTTTGGCAGGAAATCAGTTACTGAAGAGGGTCTGCTGATGTTTGCAGGCGAAAAGGCGACGGTGCAAGGCAAAGTTGAAGAGCGAGAAAACCTGTCGCAAAATGACATTGACGATGACCTTGCGTGGCAACAGGGTATGATTGTGTTTAAGGGCGAACCACTTGAGGCGGTATTGGCTGAAATTGGGCGCTACACGCCAGTAAGGTTTAACATCTCGGATGACACATTGCGCAAGCGCCGTGTGGCAGGTTACTTTAAGGTAGGAGATATTGATGGCTTGCTCTCAGCATTGAAAAGCAGTTTCAATATCGATTATGAAAAAGTCACTGAGAATAGCATTCAACTTTCAATTGCAAAGAGCTAAACGTGCTTGAAAATAGGGTGTTTTTTTAACCATTCTTGATTGGCATACACTCACCTAATGTGACACTATAATTAAAATAATAAGTTCATCGATATTTCTCTTGCGACACAGCAGCATTGCATATAACAAGCGACGACAATCACAGGCACGTAAGTCTATCCAATTAGTTGGTAAGGCGCGATTAGTTATGCCATGGCAGCGGCTGAACGATGGTGTGTCTTACGTTACAGCGCGTGTACGTGTGTTGCCTGTATCTATTGCGCTTGCGCTAGCATCGGCAACATTCCAAAGTATCGCACAAACGCCCACTCAGGAGAGTAATGGGGCGTCCTACGAAAATGCATTTTCGTTTTCAATTCCAGCTCAAGACGCGAATGAAGCTTTGACTGAGCTCGCAAAGCAGGCAAATACCACACTATTGTTCCCGTTTGATTTGGCTAAACGAGTGAAAACTAATGCACTAGAGGGAACGTTTACGCTTAACCAAGCCCTAATGCAGTTGCTAGAAGGAACAGAACTTGCCGTCGTTACAGATGAATCGGGCGCGTTGAGCATTCGATCCCGTGCTTCATTGGTGGCAAAAGAGCCAACGGATGAACGCATAGAACAAGAGCCAGAAGATACCGGCCATGCACTTGAAAAAATAGCGGTCGTTGGCACAAGGAGTTCGCCACGCAGTGTGGTTGAATCTCCAGTGCCATTAGACATTATCGATTCTAAATCGCTGACTTCGCAAGGTAATGCTGATGTGTTAGCTATGCTCAGCGTTATGGTTCCATCATTGAACGTCAATGATCAGCCAATCAATGATGCAAGTAGTCTAGTGCGGCCAGCCAATTTACGCGGTATGTCATCGGATCACACCTTATTACTGCTTAATGGTAAGCGCCGACATCGTTCGGCGGTAATCACATTTCTCGGCGGTGGCCTATCAGACGGCGCGCAGGGACCGGACATATCAGTAATTCCTGCTTATGCGCTGGAGCAAGTAGAAGTGTTGCGTGACGGCGCGTCTGCCCAATACGGTTCTGATGCAATTGCTGGTGTCATTAATTTTGTCCTGAAAAGTGCCGACGAGGGAGGTAGCGTTGCACTGAGAAGCGGTCTCTACAGTGAAGGGGATGGCGAGTTATTTCAGGTGCAGGCCAATAAAGGTTTTGCTCTCGGCAAAGACGGTTTTTTAAATGCAACGATTGAGTATAGGCAGCAAAAGGGCACGTCGCGTTCTATACAGCGTGATGATGCCGCAGCGCTTATTGCGCAAGGCAATTCCTTTATAGATGATCCGTCACAAGTGTGGGGAGCCCTTGACGTTAACAAAGACGCTAAGTTTGCTATGAATTCTGGGCTTAAGCTATCTTCCACTTCAGAGCTATACAGTTTTGCGACTGCTGCAACACGAGAAATAGAAGGGGGCTTCTATTTTAGAAATCCGCAAACACGTGAAGGCGTATTCAGCCGGACTGACAGTGTCACAGGCGAGCGTCGGCTCATCATAGCGGATTTAGATGGTTTAGATAATGGCATTCAATGCCCCTCAATATCGCTTAACGACTCGAATGTATTGCAAGATCCTAACTATTTACTGATCGCCGATAACAGTACAGCACTGGGCGCTAATTGCTTTGCCTTTAACGAGTGGTTTCCTGGCGGCTTTACACCGAAGTTTGGCGGCACGATTACCGATGGTTCATTGGTCGTTGGTTTACGTAGAGAACTTTCCAGTGGATGGGCGATGGACGCGAGTGCATCATTGGGTTACAGCGATATTAAGTATGCAATTGCCGATACCGTAAACCCGTCTTTGGGTCCTCAATCTCCTACTGAATTTTCACCTGGTAGCGTTTCACAAGTTGAAAGAACACTAAACCTAGACTTCGCAAAGCTGATTCAAACTATTTTTGAAGATCCGGTAAGCATTGCGGTAGGGGTAGAATGGCGAAAAGAAACGTATTTTCAAAAGGCGGGGGATGAGCCCTCCTATGTTGCAGGCCCATTTGCGTTAGAGCCGCCCCTTGGTCTTATACAAGGTTTTTCTATTGGTTCAAATGGGTTTCCAGGTTACCAACCACAATCTGCTGGCCACTGGAGCAGAAACAATTGGGCGCTTTATGCAGACTTAGAGTTTTATGTGTCGGAAGGGTGGCAATTTGCCGTGGCGACCCGTGTTGAGCATTTCAGTGATTTCGGCTCCACATTTGATGGGAAGCTAAGCTCTCGATATAAGATTAACGATATCTTTGCATTAAGGGGCTCACTCAATACCGGGTTTAAAGCGCCTACTGTTGGGCAAAGCAACGTCATCAATGTTACCACAGCTTATGGTATTAATGGTTTAGAAGATCAAGCTACATTGCCGCCGACAGATTTAATTTCCATTCAACTGGGCGCAACACCGCTGACGCCAGAAGAGTCGGTTAACTTCAGCCTGGGTGCTGTGATGCAGTTAAGCGAAAGCTTTTTTGCTACCGCTGATTATTTCAATATTCGACTCTCTGACCGCATCAGTACGACATCTGCTATCCCACTCACAGAACAAGATATTAGTTCTCTGATTGCACAGGGGCGCTCTGATGCGGTGAACTACAACTCGGCCAAATATTTTACCAACGATTTTGATACACAAACGCAGGGTATCGATATTGTTGTCAATTATGGCTTTTCAATAAATGACTGGCAAAATACCTTACTGCTTGCTTACAACTGGACCGACACACAAGTAGAACGCGTAACGCTTTATCCTGCGTTGGTCGATGGCGAAATTGTGATGCAGCCAAACTTGACCCGTGCGCGCATCCGTATGTTAGAGGATAATTTGCCAGCCCACAGAGGAAATATTGCATTAGAACAAACCAGAGGGAATTGGGCGCTTACATGGCGATTAAATTATTATGGCGAGTTTTATGAAGACCATTTGGATGCATCTGCAGGCTTTGATATTGAAGGTGACGCCTTAACAACATTTGATGCGCAAATTGCGTGGCAATTTACGGAAAACATGCGCGCCACGCTCGGGGCACAAAACCTTTTTGATTCGCGGCCAGACGTAAACCCATTTAGCGGGGAAGTCGGGGCGCTTTACCCTCCAACATCACCAAGCGGAATAAATGGTGCGTTTTATTACTTTGGCATTGAATATGCGTTTGAGTAACTGTTTAAGAAACCTAGCGACGCTTTAAGACAACGTCTGGTGAAAGAAGTAATTGGTAAAGGAGACTATCCCACATCCTTGAACAAGGATTCGTCAATAATAGTTTGGTCGATGATTTGTTGAGCCATTTGAATGCATTTGCCACACTGTGAACCAAGCTCTAGGTGTTGACGCAACTCTCGCATATTCCCAACGCCATTATTTTCAACAGCGGCGCGAATGCTCTTATCGGTTACCCCATAACACATACAAACAAACATTAAACGTACTCCAAATGAATCTGTAAATGATAATAATTGTTATTCATTAATTTGGCAAGTGGTGTTTTCGCTCTGTAATCAATTTAATGTTTGTGTAAATTGTGAACCAATATCTTCAGTGTATTGATAAGTTGGTACGATCAGTAAAAAAAGTCATAGTTTCACGTTGTTATTTTTCGATTAGGACCTATTACTGCTTCTAGACAAAAAGTCATAAGCAATTGAGCAATTTAATTGCTGTTTATTATTACAATCCAATCTTAAGTGGAGAGACTCATGAGTGTATTAGTAGGCCGTCCAGCGCCAGATTTTACTGCTGCAGCAGTGTTAGGAAGTGGTGAAATTGTTGACGCTTTCACGCTAAGCGAAGCTATTAAAGGTAAAAAGGCGGTTGTTTTCTTTTACCCACTAGACTTTACTTTTGTTTGCCCATCAGAGCTAATTGCTTTCGACAAACGTTTTGATGAGTTCAAAAAGCGCGGTGTAGAAGTGATTGGTGTTTCAATTGACTCTCAGTTTTCACATAATGCGTGGAGAAATACACCAGTAAACGAAGGCGGTATTGGCCCAGTTAAATACACGCTAGTTGCTGACGTTAAGCACGAAATTTGTCAAGCATATGATGTTGAGCATCCGGAAGACGGCGTTGCGTTCCGTGGTTCTTTCCTTATCGATGAAGACGGTTTAGTGCGTCACCAAGTGGTTAACGACCTTCCTCTTGGCCGTAACGTAGATGAAATGCTGCGTATGGTTGACGCATTGGCATTCCACCAAGACCACGGTGAAGTGTGCCCTGCGGGTTGGACTGAAGGTAAAGCTGGTATGGATGCATCACCTGAAGGTGTGGCAAAGTACCTTTCTGAAGAAGCTGATAAACTGTAAGTCGAACTTCTTTTTGAATAAAAAAAACAGCGCCTTAAGGCGCTGTTTTTGTTTGGGGCTTGCTATTCACTATCCGGCAACGGCCATCCACCTAAAGCTTGGTATCGGTTTACCATGTAGCAAAAGAGTTCAGTGGTTTTTTTTGCATCATAAAGTGCGCTATGAGCTTCACTTTGGTCAAACGCAATACCGGCCGCACGACACGCTTTAACCAACACGGTTTGGCCTAACGCCAACCCAGCCAAACTCGTCGTGTCAAACGAAACAAACGGGTGAAACGGGGTACGTTTTATACTTGAGCGTTCAATAGCGGCATTGACAAAGCTCTGATCGAAAGTTGCGTTGTGAGCAACAATCACAGAGCGTTGACAATCTGCATTTTTTTGTGCTTTTCGAATACCTTTGCACAATGCTTTCATTGCGTCGCTTTCTTCAATAGCACCGCGCAGCGCGCAGTGCGGGTCGATACCGTTAAACTCCAGCGCTGCGGGTTCCAAATTCGCGCCTTCAAATGGGTTGATATGGTAATGAAAGGTTTCATCAGGGTGAAGAATACCATCGTCGTCCATTTTGACTGTCACAGCGGCGAGTTCTAGCAATGCATCGGTGCCTGCGTTAAATCCGGCGGTTTCCACGTCGATAACAACTGGAAAGTAACCTCTGAAACGCTGTGAAAGAAGGGGCGGATTTGAAGACATAAACACTCTTAAGAACTATGTTGATAAGTGGAAAGGCTTTGCCATCATTATATGTGACTCACCAATAATCGAAGCTAGAATTATCGCAAGTATAATTGTGAGTTACCAGTTTGAATTTTTGCGTCTAAAGTTTTCTACACTTCGGGCGATAGAAAAGATAAGCTTAAGCACAGTCTCGTTGTTTTTGTTTTCTGAGCGATCACGTTGGGTTTTCTTTATGGTGTCGAAATTTAAATACCTTCTCTTATTTGGGCTATTAGGCTCGCTTTCTGCTCATGCGGCCATGCGACAGTATTCAGCTACCGTTGAAAGCTCTAATTGGAAAGTGGAAAATCAATCGCGATTACAATGTACGCTGAACCATGCACTGCCTGGGTATGGAGAGGCACTGTTTACCAGCGTAGCGTCCAAACAATTGAATATGGAATTTGAGCTGGATATGTATTTATTGCCCAGCAAGTTTGAAATGGCGTCAGTGTATTCTGTTCCGCCTAAGTGGATGCCAGGTGTCGCTCCGAAACCGATCGCCGATATGTCTATTCGCAAACAGTACAACGGCGACCTTCCTCAAGATGCTGCATGGACCATGCTATCAGAACTCGAAAAAGGTTTCTGGCCCACCATTTATTATCAAGATTGGTACAACAAGTATGACCAAGTTGCGGTGGCGCTAAATGCAAGTAACTTCACCAGCGTCTATAGGGACTTTGCTAAGTGCGTGTCTAACCTTCTTCCATTCAGCTTCGACGACATTTCATACACGGTGTTGTCATACAAGAACAACAGTACAGAATTAACAAAATATTCTCGCAAGCGCCTAAATATGATTGGTGACTATCTCAAAGAAGACACCGAGTTAGAGCTTGTTTTGCTTGACGGGTATACCGATAGCTACGGTGGACGTTGGAACAACGAACAGCTTTCTATTCGCCGAGCCGATGAAGTGAAAAGCTATCTTACAACGCTTGGTGTGCCTGAAGAGCGAATTCAACTTACAGGGCATGGCGAGAAACGTCACATCGCGCCAAACGATACCAGAGAAAGTCGCGCACAAAACCGAAGAGTTGTTGTACGCCTTTCTAAGTCTTAACCGATTCTCGTGACGTTAATAGAGGTTTTATTGGTTTCTAATGACGGTTCCGCCACGTTTTTACTGGTGGAACATGGTCGGTAAATACACCGTTTGCTTTGACGACCGTTTGCAGCGTGTTTAGCAACCGCTCTGCCGACATACCTGCAGGTAGCGCATCTTGCCTGAAGGTGTAAGGGTGAATGATTAACGCATTTGCATGCGCATAAGCAAGCCATGATGCAGGGGCTATTTTCCCTTTTTTCATTGCCTCACCATCCATTAGGTGGCCAATCCATGGGCCTATACCATCAGCATATTGCGCAAGTGTATTCATGCCCTCACGAGAGCGTAGCCAGTCATAATCGGTGGTACTTTCTTTCCAGTCATTTTCACCGATGAGCATAACCACTTTACCTTTATAGCCCAATTCATCACGAATACGCTTCACCTCGTCAAAATCAAAACACTGTAGATAGCTGTTACCCTCGTTTCCACCAAAACCGTATTGATGCAGTGCATCAATTACAATTTTGCTGGCGTCGACCCCTTCTTCAAGGTGAAAAGCTGGTGACTTTACTTCAGGATAAACGCCTATGTGTTTATCAAGCTCTCGGTTTAGCTCGCTGATAAGCTCAAAGTGTTCATACAGTGTAGCAATCGTAAAGTGTGCGTTTGGCCCTGCGTAACGCGCCTTAAAGACCTGACTCCCTTTACCATCAGCGCGTTCGTGCAAGCGCAGTGTCTTTAACTCAGCCAATGTAAAATCACGCGCATAATACCGACCATCACTGCGGTGACGATCTGGAAACCTATTTTCTACATCTGACACAGTTTCAAGATGAATGTCGTGTAGTACTACTGGGATGTCATCTTTAGTGATAACAACGTCTTGTTCAATAAAGTCTGGACCTTGTGCAAAGGCGAGTGTGGTAGATTCCAATGAATGTTCTGGAAGATATCCAGATGCACCTCGGTGTGCCACAATAGTGAACCCTTCTTCTGCACTTTTTTCGGTGTGTGTGTCGGCCAATGCTAGCGGGGCAAAAATGACTGATAGCAGCGCAATTGACGTAGCTGCAACATAAGGCACAGCGCAAAGGCGTTGCAGGCGTAAATAGGAAAATGGCATGTACACGAGTCTTAAACTCCCTTTAAAAGTGATTGTGCCAACAGGCTACTTGGCTTGAATTAATTCAATGGCATAGCCGTCAGGGTCGCGCACAAAAGCAATAACGGTACTGCCACCTTTGACGGGGCCAGGTTTGCGATATACATCAGCGCCATGGCTTTCAAGTGTTTCACAAAAGGTATAGATATCGTCGACTTCTATGGCAATGTGTCCATATGCATTACCTTTATCGTACTTGTTATCTCCCCAATTGTAGGTAAGTTCAAGCACAGTGCTGTTGCCTTCTTCGCCATAGCCAACAAAAGCAAGCGTGTATTCGTATTCTTGGTTTTCAGATTGGCGAAGAAGTCGCATGCCCATTAACTGGGTGTAGAAATGAAGTGATGCTTCTAAGTTTTCAACCCGAAGCATGGTGTGTAGCATTCGCATAATATTCTCTCAATCGTTGTAGCGGCGACACTCACGTTTTGATGCAAACGTGAGCGTCATCTTCTCTACTATAGATGAGAAATGTTAACGCTTTAAGACGTTAAAGCCTACTGTCAAAAATGACTAAAATCCCCAAAGACCAATGTTGTCAATTTTTAACCGTCGAGGTTGTGATAAAAGATAGATTACCATTTCTCCTAGGTCTTCATTTTGGATGAGTCCATTGTCAACGTCATCTTGCGCGTTCTTTTGGGATTGAATGAGCGCAGGGTTGAGCGAGTGTACGTGAATGCCATATTCACGCACCTCTTCTTGAAGTGCTTTGCCCAAGCCTACCATCGCAAATTTAGATGCGCAGTAAACACCGGCATTAGCATAACCATTCAGTGCAGCTTGAGACGCAATGTTTAAAATGTAGCCTTCTTTATTCTCAATCATGTTCGGCACCACCGCTTTGCACATCAGAAACATACCTTTCGTGTTGGTGTTCATGACATCGTCCCAGTCTTCTTCGCTGGTTTCCCAAATTCGCGTTTCTTTGCCAAAGCCGCTGTTATTGATTAATACGTGAATATCGCCAAATCGTTGTTTCACGCTCTCTACAAAGCGTAAAACGTGCTTGCTGTCTGATACATCGCACACATCGCCGAAGATTTTGCCTGGATATAGGTTGTCAAATTGAGTGACGGTCTCATGAATTGCTTTTTGTGTGCGGCCGCAAATAGCAACCTGCATACCCTGGCCAAGTAAATAGGCCACGAGGGTTTTACCTAAGCCCTTTCCGCCTCCCGTAACAATAGCGGTTTTCTTGTTCAAATCGTAATGGCCAGTCAAGGTTTTCTCCAGCTTCTCACTGTTTATTTGGGACAAGATAAAAGTGTACCGCAACGCCCAAGTCACTCCAGTGTTAATCCCATTAAACATACGTATTCAGTATTTTCTCGTTAAATCAATGCAGTACATTATTGATTTTTCAAAGATGAGGGGTGCTTAAAAAACAAACAGGAAATGATTGGACAACGCTGAATTAACTCTGTATTCTCCGCCGCGCTCTAGATATGTTTTATGCTTTTCCTATTACTGCGCTGTACCTCTTGTTAATCCTTCAGATTGAAGCTTAGCTTATGGATATACATCACTTTATTAGTTTGGTTATGTCTATAGCTTGGCGGTGAACTTTCACCATCACATCAATTTTAAAAGGTTTTTATTATGTCTAATTCTGTAAACGGTACAGTGAAGTGGTTCAACGAAGAAAAAGGTTACGGCTTTTTAACGCAAGAAAATGGCGGTAAGGACGTGTTCGTACACTTCCGCTCAATTGCATCAGAAGGCTTTAAAACGCTAGCTGAAGGCCAGGCTGTAAGCTTTGAAGTAGAACAAGGCCAGAAAGGCCCACAAGCTGCCAACGTAGTAGTACGCTAAGCCCCAAAAGCTAAATAAGCAAGTCTTGTTTAAAGACTTGCTTATTACTCATACTCTCTACCTTTTTACTTGCCTTTCTTTAATACAACATCGCTGTCTGCAAGCAAATAGATACTCGCTGCGTAAGCCGCAACGTTTTGTGCCAGCTCATCTGGGTCAATTTTATCCAACGTGTCATCAGGCG
>CAYVST010000083.1:0-15764 GCA_964454185.1 uncultured Alteromonas sp. | reverse complement strand
TGGCGATAGTCATTATCTATCACATAGGTTTGTAAACTATGTTTTACTAATCAAGACGTCACGGTAAGCGATTTAAATTACGCGTATGTGCAAATAGAGTGCAGAGTTGCTGGCTTTTTGCACGGGCGTGGTGCAAGCGATGTCGGCATCAATTCTAAAGTAATAGCTAAATCAAACAATTACTCAGTTGGTCTTTATCTTGCTGTCTTCTCATACCTTGTTTTTTACGAGACACGCCAGTGAAGCGCCTGTTTTCTGTTTTGCTACTTACTTCTCTCGCTTTTACAGCGTCTGTGTTTGCTATTGAACACAACATTCCTTTGTCTCAAAGTAAAGGCGGAACACTGTATTTAGAAGCAACTCTGGAGTCGAAGTTTAAGACCTCTTTTCTACTCGACACGGGTTCAAGTTTGCTTACCTTAAATCAGGCTACGTTTGATGCGCTGACTCGTAATCAAAAGTTAACTGCGACTAGAACGTCAGCGGCTAGAATGGCCAATGGCAAAATTCTCACGGTGTCGCAGTATCAACTCAACTCTGTTCGCATCGGCAATACGTGTGAAGTAGGGCCAGTTGAAGTGGCGGTGCTGCCCAAAGGAAACAATATTTTGGGTATTAACACCTTACTTCGCGTGGCGCCACTTACAATCACGTCAAATTCTGTAACCCTATCAGGTTGTGAATAGCGGGCTCTATGCCGCTATTGTGCGTCTGCCAGGTTACTACCACTATCAGCTTGTTGTAGCTGTACTCTGTAGCCATTAGCTTGCTTGATGTTTGTTTCAAAAACGCCATTTTGTTTTTCAAATGTTGTAATACCTACTTTGTTTATCATCAATAGTCGTTGAGTATCTCCAATCTCATACGTGAATATAGGCCAGTTTGATATTGATGTAACGCCGCGGTTGAAGGTGTTCAGCCACGCTGTAAACTCAGTTCTGTCGTCGGCGAGCGAGCATTGATTCTTATTGCAAGAAGCAGTGCCTGATAAGGTGGTGTCTCCTTGACTTACCTTATAGTTAATGGCGGGATATTCCATAGCCTTTGCCGTATCCAAATACAGGCTAGCCAATGCAAAAGCTAACTGTTCTATTGACGATACCCAGCTGCTGTTTGATAGAAAAGCAATACTTAAATCATATTCGGGGTAAATGACTAACACAGAGCGCGCACCAGGTGTGGCTCCCGCATGGTGATAAACTTTTCTGCCGTATAAATCGGTAGCAATACGCCAACCAAAGCCAACTTCAAAGTCACGATCAGCTACGATAGTCCCATCTTTGGTTTTTGTTGGTGTAAACAAAAGGTTTTTCAGTTTGCTATTTCCTTTGGCCTTGTTAAGTACGCTGTAGCCAAACCTGGCAAGGTCATCTGAGGTGGCTAGCATGCCCGCTCCAAAAATACTGTATGACTTCTCGCCTCGTTTAATTGCCCTTGGGCCCTGCGGAGTTAATTCGTAAAGTGTTGAAGCATATGGTGAAGCTTGTCTAATATCTTCCGAGACCGGAGTGCTAGACCCTGTCCAACGCTGAATAAATTCACTAAGGGCTTGCGGCAGTGGTGTCGTTAGTGTGTTTTCGGCAATAGCACCTGCTAGCGTAAAGCCGTGCGTCGAGTAATGGTATTCATAGCCAGGGCGGGTCAATAGATCTCGGTCTTTTAACGTTGTAAGAGCCTGTTTAGCGGTCGCATAGTGCGTGTCATAAACATCATAGTCTTTCGCTTGATAATGCGGCATGCCCGACGTATGTGACATTAACTCATTCAGCGTTATGTTGTGATACTTAGTACTTAGTTCAGGAAAGTAACTGCCAATTGCAGCATCGGGTGATAGTTTGCCGTGTGCCACCAGTTCACCCAGCATGGTTGCGCCAACGATTTTGGATACACTAGCTAATCGAAATTGCGTATTTTTATTAATAGGCGTTTTAGTTTGGATATCTGAAAAACCAGTTGTCGCTGAAGCAATGATATTGCCTTTGTGTACGACTGAAACAGAGAACCCGGGTACACCGGTCACATCCTGTAAACTGTCTAGGATATGCGTAAGTTGCTGTTGATATTCTTGGCGTGCCTGCGTTTTTGCTATGCCTGTTTGTGCCACGCCTGTTTTTGGGAAGACAGTAGCTAACGCAATCACCAAGGTCGACGCTAAGATAAATGTTTTGTTTGTCATGTTGTGCTCCTTTATGTTTATTGAGCACGGGCGCGCCAAAAATGGCGAGTTATCAATGGTTATGTTCGGTTATTTTCAGTTATGACGGGTTTGAAAGGGCTCTCAATTCAAGCCAAATAGGGTCGTTAGCAAAATCTCGTTGCTGCTTGTTTAAATACAGTTTTTGCGATGAAAGTAACGCTTGAATGCCACTTACATGCGAGTCGAAAAGTTCATTAAAAGCAGATTCAGAAGCATCTTTAATAGAATCTGAACGCAATATTGTTGCCGTTGTGGGCTCAATAATACTTAACGTAATTACGGTGTGGTTGCCCACTTCTATTGTTTCAAAAAAACTAATTAGCGCTAAACGGTCTTTTCTTGCTTGTAAGGGAAGGGGTATCTCTTCTTGCTGTTCAGATTTTACCAGTTGTAACGCCTTACCGTCGTTTGATTGGCTCAGTACCTTGGTCCATCGCGTATAAGCTGTTTTAGCGGTTGTCGTCATTTCACTTAGAGGTACGTTACTCCAGAGCGCTATACGGTTGTTGGCAATGACTTTGTCGCCAGGTTGGCTAATTCCTTGGTAGGTCGCCCAAGCCGTTATTGTCACTAGCATGAATAAAGTAAATACGAGATGTATGGGCCGTGAACTAGTCAGTAAGCGTCTTACTTTATTGATGATGTTGGTGGAGGGGCGGGCACTAGATAATGCACTCACTTCACTAAGTATAGCGGTTTCATCTACCACTAAACGGTAGCCTTCACCTCGCACCGCTTGAATAGTGAGTGCCGAAAACGAGGCTTTGTCCAGCGCTTTTCGCAATACAAACACCCGTTGCTTTAATGTATCTGGGCTGACGCTCTGCGCTTCCCACACCGTGTCTAAAAGCGTTTTTATTGACACAGTTTTACCTTGCGCATTATGAAGCGCTAGCAACAACTTAAAACTCAACGGGTTTAACGTAGTCGATGTGCCAAGATACGAAACAGTAAAATGAATATCGTCAAAGAATAACTGATGTTGCGTATTCATAGCGTATTTGGCCTTCGGGTTTACCTTGCTGTTATGTTTGCGGGGCTTCTGTTGTAAAAATGAGGTGTTTCCGTTTGTCTTTGAACATCACCCCTTTTTTTAATAGCGCGGCGCTGAGTCGTTTTTGCCACGCTTTTTCTTCTGCTAGTGCGGCCGTAAGTGCTTGTTCACTTTCAAACTGAAAGCGCAGTAATAGCGAGCTTGGAAACTGATGATACTCCACATCAAACCAGCATTGCACCATACCGCTAAGCTCGTCCCGAGCCTTTGCTTCTAGGGTGTCTGCGACATCAAATATAAGTGCCTGCTGCTTAAGCTGCACTGCTGAAAGCTTCTTCATTACATCTGCTTCTCTATGCTAATTTCAACACTTTCGGTAACGTCTGCACCTTCAATGGTTAACCACATTTGACCATCTTGAATAGTGACTTGAATTTGCATTGAGCGCTGTACGGCGTTGGCGAGTGTTGCTGCAAGTGCCTCTGGCAAGGTAAACACCGATAGGTTGCTTCGAGTTTGAAGTTTATTGCGTTCTTTTTTCCACCATGCGTCAAAACTATTGTCAGCGTAGGCGTAAATCATCATTTGTTGGCTTTGGTTACAGCCTTTTTTGATGCGCTGTTCTGAAGGCTGACCTAACTCTATCCATAATTCTATTTCGTCGGCAAAGCTCTTTTGCCATAGATCTGGCTCATCATCGTCTGACAGCCCTTTCGTGAATTGTAATCTTTCGTGTGCATTGGCGATAAAGGCAATAATGCGCAGCATCATGCGCTCGTCATTTTCGGAAGGATGGCGAGCTATGGTTAGGTTATGGTCGTTGTAATAGTTACGATCCATATCTGTAATAGATATGTCCGCTTTAAATATGGTTGCTTTCAGTGCCATGTTATTCCTGTCTAGACTCAGCGTATTGCTAATAAATGCGTGTTTTACACTTTTGCGTATAGTAACAGGTAACGTTAGGCTGTGCTCTTTGGTAATTCAATTACATGGAGGTTGCGATTGCCCTAAAGGCCGCAATGGCTTTGTGAATACTCTGGTAATTATCATCGGCAAACGCCGTATTTGCACTGTTTTTGACAATCACGATGTTAGACTTTTTATCGACATAGATGAATTGCCCGTATACACCTAGCGCAAAAAACTCTCGGTCAGCGTCTACTGGCAACCACCATTGAAAACCGTAACCAAAAAGAGTGGATGCGTTATCTCGTTTGCCTGGCATCAGATAGGGAGCATCGGGCGTAATACTTTTTGAAACCCAATGCGCTGGCACGAGCTGCTTACCGTTAAACATTCCGTCATCTCGATATAGCATTCCGAGCTTGGCAAAATCGCGCGTAGTTGCATTTAAACCACCAAGCACCATGGGCTGTTGCTCGCTATCAACAATAATGTTGGCATCGTATTCACAACCCATCGGCTGCCATAGTGCTTCTTCTAAGAAGGTTTCAATAGGCTGCTGAGTAATAGCGCGCACCGCCATTCCCAATACATGCGTATCCATGCTGACATATTTAAGATGTGTTCCTGGCGGACGCTCGGCCGTGAGCGTGGTCGCAAAATCATCGAAGCTGCCACCAAAGGCCAGTATTTTTTTTAGTCTATTTACGTCACTGCCGCTATCTGAATAATCTTCGTTAAATGCAATTCCGCTGCTCATTTGAAGAAGGTGTTTCAAGGTGGCATGCTCATAACCACTGCCTTGTAGCGTTGGCACTAGGTCTACAATTTTTGTATCTAAGGAGTAGTCTTCACTGTTAGACAGCGCTATCCCCGCTAACGCACCTATAAAGCCTTTCGATACACTCCATGAAATCCGCAAGTCATTTTGTGCTGTTCCCAAAAAATAGCGTTCAAACGTAATGGCGTTTCCTTTTACAACCATAAGTGCCGTCGTGCGGCTATTTTCAAGGTATTGCTGCATATCAAAGTTCATACCTTGATAGGTAAATTGTGTTGGCAAAGGTTCTGGGTTTTCGCTGAAACTAAAGGGGGCCGTTGAACTTGCTTTAATGGGTTTTGTATTAAAAATGGTGTTCATGTGCGTAAAGTTCTGCACTATTTTCTCTTCTGAAAAAAGCGACGTTACTTTATACAACCGAACAATATCCTGATGCCAATATGCGGTGGTCATTACCAGCAGCGCGACTGCCCCTAAAATAATTTTCCTCATCCCTAATATCCCTTTGTTGTTTTCGCTATTAAACGCGCGTGGCCTAAGTACTTGTGCGTACTACGTTCGCACTTCAAGCCCATTTTCAGGAAGTTTGGCTTTAGTCAGCCTTGCCTTGTCAATGTCGTAGTCTTGGTCTAGCCGCCAAGGCGCAATGTGTCCCTGTTTGGGAATGCTGTCCTGCGAGCGTTGTATATACCCTGATGAAAGGTTGAGGAATAATTCTGGTTTTACGTCATCCGACGCGGTGGGCACAAAATGACTGGCTTTGTTGTCATCTAAATGATTAACCAACCGACATATATACTGCGCGACCAGCTCTACTTTTAACGTCCAAGATGCATTGGTATAGCCAAAAACCATTCCGAAATTAGGAATATCTTGAAGCAGGGCGCCTTGGTAAAACATTTTTGAACCAACGTCCTGCGCCACACCGTCAACACATAAATCTACGCCAGACATAAACAGGAGTTTTAATCCTGTCGCAGTTATCACAATATCAGCATTGAGTTGTTGGCCCGACGCGGTCTCAATGCCTGTTTCGTTAAAACGTGTTATCTCGTCTGTAACTATTGACGCTTTTCCTTCATTTAAACTATTGAAAAGATCAGCATCTGGAACTAGGCAAAGTCGTTGTTCCCAGGGGTTGTAGCGTGGCGAAAAATGCTTATCGTCAACGGGAGTAGATAAAAGCGCGTGGCGTCTTTTGTCGATAATCTTCTTTGCTTTTTCCGGGTTGCTTGTCATGTATTTGAAATAGAACTTGCCTAGCCAAATGTTCTTCTTTCTAATCAGTTTGGACGCAGCATTTTTAGGCAGGAGCGCTTGGGCAACTTTAGTTAGAAAATCACGCTGTGGTCGAGACAGAATATAAGTGGGCGAGCGCTGTAACATAACAACATGTTTCGCCTTTTGGGCTAAATTAGGCACAAGGGTAACGGCGGTCGCTCCGCTGCCAATAACCACGACATTTTTGTTCTCGTAGTCTAAATCTTCTGGCCAAAACTGCGGATGTATTAGTTTACCCTTAAAGTCTTCGCTGCCCGCGAAATCTGGACTATGGCCTTGCTCGTAGTCATAGTATCCACTGCAAGAGAACACAAACTGTGCCTCTATTTCGCTGTCACCTTCCGGTGTGCTAACGCGAATCTCCCATCTTTTTTTGTCACTATTCCAGTTTAAATTGGTCACTTTGTGTTGGTAACGAATGTGTTTATCAATACCAAACTTGGTTGCCGTTTCTCGCAGATAACGACAGATTCTGCCGCCAGTGGCCAAGGCTTCTTGCTCGGTCCACGGGTTAAACTTATAGCCATAAGTGTACATGTCGCTGTCAGAGCGGATGCCGGGATACTTAAAAAGATCCCACGTACCACCTAGGTTTTCTCGCCCCTCAAGGATAAGTAATGATTTGTTTGGGCAGTGCTTTTTCAAGTAGTAGCTAAGGCCAATACCCGACAAACCTGCGCCAACTACTACTATATCTACAACCGTCTTCATTATTTTCCCTCTTTTGTCGTTACCCTTGTTCTTGCATCTTATTATCCAAATAACTTAACAATGAGCCCTTGATAGCGGGTAGGAGCAAAACGCTGTACCTTGTCTAATAGCTTTGCATCTTTGCCCACAAGTACGCGTCGTTGTTTTTTTCGCATGCCATGCAGTATAGTGGCGGCTGCTTCTTGGGCAGTGGTTTTCGCTAAGTCCCTGTCAAAGCGTTGTTTTCGCTCTTCAAAGCTTAACGCAGATGTGGCACCAATTCTTTCTGCACCGTCTCGTCCATTGCTCACAATGCCCGTTTTTACGCCTCCCGGGTGAACGCAAGTCACCGAGACATGAGGCGCGCTTATTTGAAGCTCTATGCTTAAACTCTCACTAAAACCACGTACGGCAAATTTTGATGCGTTGTAAGATGAGTTGTTTGGCGTACTGATTAGCCCAAATAGACTGGAAATATTGACTACTTGGCCCCAAGATGATTGCTTGATGAAAGGTAGAAACGCTTTGGTTGAATTCACAACGCCCCAAAAATTTATGTTCATCAGCCAATGAAAGTCGTTCATATCTACCGACTCAAAGCTCGACGACAAGCTGACCCCTGCATTGTTTATAAGCCCATTAATATTGCCAAACACGCTTTTACAGTTTTCAGCCCAATATTGAATATCTCTCGGCTCTGCGATATCTACCACGCTTGTTAAAACCATGTTGTTGGGGTGTCTTTCCAAAAGTTCGGTTTTTACCTTGTCCAAGTTTTCTGCTGATTTGTCACACAATGCTAAATGACAGCCAGCCCGCGCGAGCTCGAAGGCCAACGCTTTGCCAATGCCTGAAGCTGCGCCTGAAATGGCAAACACTGCGCCTCTATATTGGTCGTGTTGTGCAGGGGGATTTATAGCGTTCATTATCGATTACCGCGTTACTTGTAAAAATCATGGTGTTAATAATGGGTTATTGAATTGTGAAAATTAAGGTGCTACCGTCCCAAAATAATTGTCATTTGAGGTCAGCGCAATGCTTAGCAAGAATCTGGTTACTCAAAAACACGTGATATCAGGTGATTATCTGACGCATTTACGCAATTTTGCCGTGGAACAAAATGTACCGATGGATGCGCTGATGGTGGGTGTTAGCCTTACGCCGCAAGAGCTGCTTGACCCTCCCCAATTTGTTGATGACACAGACTTTAACACCGTAAGTACCAACTTGTTTTCTCAACTGAAACAACCATTCTTAAAAGCGGTAGAGTTAGCGAAAGGTATGTCGTTTTCTCTTCATGGGGCATTGGGAGTGGCTATTCAGGGGGCTAAGAATATCGATCAAATGTTGATGCTTGCTCAAAAATATTACCGCAGTCGTGCGAGTTCTAGGCAACTGGTGCTTGAGAGACAAAGCGGTTACTTACATGTTATTCCTGAAAGCCAGTATCTGCATCGCTCGCCGTGTTTGGCACTTGCAGTGCTGTTTAGTTTTAAACAACAGATTTATCATAAACTTCAACAGTATAAGCTTGAAGGTGAGTGTCACATTAACTTGAGAAGTAGCAGGCCAAGCTATATTTCTGATGAGTGGCAGGCGTCGTTTTCTGTTAGTTTTAATGCGCAACGTGATGAACTTTTAGTGCCAGAAAGTTGGCTCAGTTTACCTGTTGAAGCCATTGACTTTAACTTCGCCCGAATCGCTGAACTACAGTGTGTAGAGACACTGGCTTCACTCACGCCCAATGACGTAAAAACCATTGTGACAGACCTACTAAAAAGTGGGCCGACCAATATGCTTAATATCAAAACCGTTGCGCATGAGCTGTGCATGTCGCCGAGTAGTCTGCAGCGAAGACTTAAAGAAGAAGGGCTAACGTTTAAAGCATTGAAACAAGATATTATTACCAGCGAAGCGAAAAAGTTATTGCAGCAGGGATGCAAGGTAGAAGACATTGCCGAAAGCCTTGGGTTCAATGATGCTTCTAGTTTTTCCAAGTCGTTTAAAGCCACTGTCGGTCAAACGCCAGGTGAATATAAGCGAAGGTTAAATGACGCGGTTTAACAAAAATTTTGCATTATATTCACATGTTAGGGTGGTAAAAAAGTGACCATGATTAAAGAGTAAATTCACAAGACCGCTTTGGTCAGGGGAGGATCCCATGAAGAAACTGCACTTTGATCACCTAACACTTGATATCAAACCTCGCCATATGGACTTTCCATTTGGCTCACTCAAAAGCCTCAAATATTTTGACGATAATATTTATAAATCGGCATTTATGGCGGGTATGTCGACGTCTTTTCCTGATGGAGAGACTGAGTTTCTAAATTCGGTGCGTAATTATCGCGACCAGATTCAACACCCAGATCTCAAGCGTCAGGTAAAAGGCTTTATTGGCCAAGAAGGCCACCACAGTCACCAGCACAGTAAAGTCAACAAAGAACTCGATAGGTTGGGTTATGACACAAAGTCGATTGAACGTTCGCTAAGAAAACTCATACAAAAAAGGGTGTCTACATACAGTCACAAGTTTCGGCTGGCACACACGGTTAGCATCGAACATATCACAGGGATAATGGCAGAGCATGCGCTTACTCACCCTGAGTTTTTTGATGGCATGGAAACACCTTTCAAAGATCTAATGATGTGGCATGCGGTAGAAGAGCTAGAACATAAAGCCGTCGCTTACGACGTATATGAAGCATGTATTGGTGATAAGGCCTACTTACACAAAGTTATGAAGCTTGCCGTTGCGTTACTCACCATTCGATTGGGGCGCTTTATGTTTGTATTGGCCTTTAAAACAGGAAAATGGAGAAGCTGGCGCGAATGGAAAGGGTTCT
This sequence comes from uncultured Alteromonas sp., assembly GCA_964454185.1. Classification (GTDB taxonomy): domain Bacteria; phylum Pseudomonadota; class Gammaproteobacteria; order Enterobacterales; family Alteromonadaceae; genus Alteromonas. The sequence goes on along the minus strand of CAYVST010000083.1, from coordinate 6,069 downwards.
GTTCTTGGATGTTTGGCAAGAAGGGGCTTTGGCGCTCGCTAAGAAAACCCTATCAGGCGTTTTTCCACCCCGACTTTCATCCTTGGAATTCTGGTGGTATCGAATTAATTGAGAAGTGGGAAGCTGAACTTTACAAACCAGAGCAAGACAAACGCCACCCAGAATATGCGTTACAAGGTTGATAGGAACAGTAATGAAGAAGTATCAATGCATTATCTGTGGTTGGGTGTATGACGAGGCGTTGGGTGCCCCAGAAGACAATATTTTGCCAGGTACAAAATGGGAAGACGTGCCGGATGATTGGGAGTGCCCAGACTGTGGTGTGAGTAAGGCTGATTTTGAGATGGTAGCGCTATGACTACGGCAAAAGAGAAGGATAGCAGTTATCCACTTGTTATTGTGGGGTCGGGTATGGCCGCCTACGCGCTGATTAAAGAAATCCGAAAATTTGACCAAGCTATGCGTATTTTGGTGGTGACTTCAGAGGGGGGACGAGCGTATAGCAAACCCCTTTTATCTACTGGCTTTTCAAGAAACAAAGCGGCCGAAGAACTGTGTTCTGATAGTCATGAAGACATGCAAGTTAAGTTCAATATCCACATAGAAGCGCACACCGATGTGACGCGAATAGACACGGAAAGCAAGATAATATCTACTGCATCAGGCAAGCAATTTAACTACGAAAAGCTCGTGCTTGCCACAGGAGCAAGCCCTTATATTCCTCCTATACCAGGCATACAGCAAAGCTATCAAATCAATAACCTAAACGATTACGAAACGTTTCGCACACAGTTGAACGGTAAAAAACGCATTGCCATTATTGGTGCTGGCTTGGTCGGATGTGAGTTCACACACGACCTTAATGCGTCTAATCACGACATCACGCTTATTGATATTGCTGATACACCATTGCAACGCTTACTACCTTTAACATGCAGCGATTTGCTGTATCAGCATTTTCAGAAAATGAACGTAAGTATGCAGCTTGGCAAGGTGGTTACCCAAATACAAAAAGAAGGCGAGATGTTTAGCATCGCCCTTGCTGAAAAAGACAAAATGCCTACTGATGCTAATGCAAATAGCGGTGCCACAAATGCGCTTTCATCTAACACAACCAGCCCTACATCCTGCGTTGAAACTATCGATGTCGACTTGGTAATCAGCGCAGTGGGGCTAACACCCAATGTTCGGTTGGGCAGTGAAGCTAACTTACGCATTGACAACGGAATTTGTGTAGATAGCCGGTTGCAAACCAGTAACGAACATATATATGCAATTGGCGATTGTGCCAATATTGCGGGGACACGCTATGCTTATGTAATGCCGTTGCTAGCAAGTGCCAAAGCGCTGTCACAAACGTTACTAGGCAGGCCCACAGATGTCCTTTTTCCTACAATGCCTATTGTTGTTAAAACGCCCACATTACCCATTGTTGTGTGCTTACCCGATTTAGGTACCGATGGTCGTTGGCATATAGCCCGTGACAGCAGCGGAATATCCGCGCAGTTTGTCGATGAACAGGGCAGGCTGTCTGGCTTTTGCCTGATGGGAGAGCATGCAAAAGAAAGACAGCGTTATACCAAAGCGCTTACTCAACGCACCGAGTTACAACGCATCGAGCACGCTTAACACCCTGGGGCTCCACATCATTGCTGCGGCGGCAACAACTCCAATTAGCGTGATGATTGTACCGCAAGCCATTACAGCCGCACTTGTCCATACTCTTGCTACGCGCTTTTGTTTTTGTGCAAAGAACACGAGTTCTGCAAATAACATAGGAAGTAGATAGCAGGCGAATGACAAAAAGATATCCATTGGACCGTCAATGCGTGGCGTATTGCCATTTGGGCCTTGGTTTACCATGTACCACCCCATTAAATACAGCCTGAATGTCCATACTCCGTTTACTAAGAGAAAAGCATGCACAGCCGCACGTTTATGCAAATCAAATCGTTTTTGTAGCGCAAAGCGCCAAGCAAGAAGCACGGCAATAATAATAAGCACGCCATTAAGTGACGTTCCAAGAGATGCCGAGACGTTTGTTTGTGCGCCCTTCGACCACTGCAAGTAAAGGCCCGTGATTGCGCCAGTTAATCCGAGAATGAAAAATAACCTACCATTCACTCGATGCAAACGAGGGTATCTACTGCGAATTTTGGGTACCAGTTGAAGCATGCCAAACATTGACAAATACACAGCGGGCAGCACATGGACGAAAAATAGAATGAGAATGTGCCCAGTAGCGTGTTTTAAGTTAGGTGAGGGACTAAAGTCAGTTACTGCCAAATTGTTTAGCGCGGTTAAGGTATAAATGGTCAGAATGTACAAAGCAAACGCCCATTGACCGCAAAGCGCCACTACAAACCAACTTTTTACACTTATATTCAACGCCGTTTTTGCATTAGGTAGCATCCACATTGGGCTACGCACAATTGATTCACTCATGGTTAATCCTTATCTGTAAATTGTGAGTGAAGTGTGCGGTGAAAACGACGGAAATTCGCGCCGAATTCGGAATTCGGCCTACAAAATATCATATAAATGCGCGTGTTTAGTAGAAAAAAGGTACTAAAACAAAAAAGTGTGCGGCTTTATACGTTATGCAGGTTTTGACTGATTGATCTGTTGGCGGTATTGATTGGGCGTGAAACCTGTTGCCGTTTTAAAAGCCCGTGTAAATGGGCCAACCGAGGCAAAACCACTTTCCAACCCAATTACCAAAACAGTCCACTTTTGTTTGTCTTTATCGGCCAATAGCGTTTGCGCATGCTGAATGCGAAGGGCGTTGATGTATTGATTAAAGTTTCGCGCTTGTAAGTTATAGCGCAACGCATTACTGACCCGATATTCGGGCGCGCCAACCTGTCGTGCAATATCAGCAATCTTCAAATTGGGCTGTAAATACAGAGCATGTTCCAAAAGCAAGGATTGAATTTTTTCAGCTAATACACTTTCATCCGGCAATACCGGTGGTTGAGACGATGTTTTTGCTTGTTGTGGCTGCATCGCAGGCTTTGGCACATTGTCAGGAGATGGAGCTCTCACGCGGGCGACAGTGTAGTCTCGCCAAATGATTTGTAATTGCGTGCTTGTTACAACCAGTAACGTGATGCAGGCTAGCGCAAATTCTTTCGCTAACGGTGCATCGATAAACGCCCCTTGAAGTACTTTACTGCCGGCTACAGCACCGCCAAATGTTGCTAAAAACAGCAAGCGCTGCGCCTTCTCTGTACGATTCGCTGTTTTGAAGCCTCTCACACCCTCCCAAAAAGAGAGCACAAGGATAGAAGACGACAGCAAAATGGTGAGCTCTTTCAGCACATGACCAAACATACTCGGGCCGCTTACGTTAATAACACCACTGTCGCTGGCAAATAAAAAGCCCTGATTTAACATGATCAATAAGGCGATGGCGCCTGCAAATAATACGTGGGGCAACCTTACGGCGTTGTTCTTTCTAAAAAAAGTGCGAGATAGTAGCCAATAACCATTACATGTTATGCACGCACCCATCCCAATAAGATGTTGATAATGACCGATTACACTACCCGAGAGGTTTTTAGCAAGAGACATCGCGACTGAGCCACAAAATAGTGCAAATAGCACGTGAGTCGCGCTCTTATTTTTTACCAAAAGCTGGGCAATCATTAGCCCTAAGCAGACAAATAAAACGGTAAATTGGAGGCTGTGTAATTGCATCTAAATACATGGGCCAATGTCGCTAAGTTACTGACGTCAGTGTAGCGGTGCGCAAAAAACACATCAAGCATGAAGATGTTTCAAAATCTTTTGCAGCGATTCGCATCATCGGTGCTGGCAAATGCACTCATTTACCTGGAAAAAAGCACCAAAAAGCACCAAAAAGCACCAAAAAGCGACAAAAGCAAAAAGGTGAACGGCGTACGCAAAGTAAAAAATTAAATACGCTGCGCAAATAGTAAGCGCGCTACGTTGGCTAAAGTGTTTTCATCAAAGTCTGAATAGGTGAAAGAGCATGAAACAACATACCAAGAGTTATTTAGTGATTGGCGCAACAGGTAAAACCGGTTCTCGTGTTTATCAAACGCTGTCAAACATGGGCCTTAACGTAAAAGGTGCGAGTCGTCATGGAGAAGTGCACTTCGATTGGCAGGCACCAGAAACGTGGGCCATATCATTGAATAACGTAGATGCAGTCTATTTGACATACTATCCCGATTTAGCCATTCCTGAAGCACCAGAAGACATTGCTAAGTTTTGTGCTTTAGCCAAAATAAAAGGCGTAAAACATATTACGCTTCTGTCAGGTAGGGGCGAGCCAGCCGCGCAGATTTGCGAAGAAATAGTGCAGACATCAGGGTTAAGCAACACAGTGGTAAGAGCAAGCTGGTTTAATCAAAATTTCAGCGAGGGAATGTTCAGGGCGTATATCGAGTCGGGCACCATCGCGCTGCCAGTGGGCCATGTGACAGAGCCTTTTGTTGATGTGGATGACATTTGCGATGTTGTGGTTGCTTCGCTACTTGATGATAAACACAACGGCGAGCTATATGAGGTAACAGGACCAGAGTTACTTAGCTTTCCTCAGCTAGCTGATACCTTTTCTACGGTGTTAGATAAACCCATTCGTTTCCAGCAAATATCGCTTGATAGTTTTGTCGACGGACTTAACGCTAATCAGGTTGACCCCAGTGCCATTGAAATGTTGTCCTATTTATTTACCGTAGTGCTCGATGGCAGAAATGAACACCTGACGGATGGGGTTTTTAGAGCGCTGGGTCGCCCAGCGAAACGTTTTAGCGACTTTGTACGAGACAACCACTCACAATTTGGAGTGTCTCATGCTTGAAGGAAATACGACGTCTGAATTATTCAATTGGTTAACGATAGCTGAGGCACTGCTGCAGCTATCAATGATCGTCATGATTGGTCTTTACTTTATTTTTAGCAACACCATTATGCACGTCCTTGCCAAGGAGCATGACGGAGCCAGTATAATGAATAAGATCAATTCAACTATCCTTAACCCCGTGTTTCTGACATGCTTTTTTGTGTCGGGCTTAGCCAGTATGTACTTTTTCTATTTTGGGAGCGGTGCAAAAGCCCTATCTGGCTTGGTTTTTTTCATGGGGACTACGGTTGTGACTGTGGTATTTAATGTTCCATTAAACAACAAGTTAAAAGCGGCACAAAAAGAGAGCATGGCGCCTGTATGGGCCGAATATTTGTCGAAATGGGTATTGTGGAACCACTGCAGAACGGCAGCGGGTATAGTTTCTGGATTTCTAATGTCGCTTTAATGCTATGCTCTTTTAAGGGTATTGCGGAGAACCAATTATGGGTTTCGATTACAAGGCACGGGTTAAAACCCCTATTCACGATGAGCCGATAGGTAAATTACTCGATAGTTTGCGCATGGAAAGTGCTTTTTTCACGCAGTCGACGTTAAGTAAGCCCTGGGCCATGAGTATACCGCCAATGCATAACTGCATGATGTTTCATATGGTCGTGGAGGGCTGTGCCTTTTTTCGCATTGGTGCTAGTTCGGTCAAGCTTGAGTCTGGCGATTTTATTTTGTTTCCAAAAGGTGAAGGTCACAACTTACATGATGGAGACTGTACGTACTTTACTCCACTTGGCGAATTGCCGATTAAAGCGGTAACAGAACGTTTTGAGTCCCTTGAATTTGGTGGCGGCGGAGAAATCACTGACATGGTATGTGGTGTGCTGTTGTTTCAACACCCTTTAGCCATAAAGCTGCTTGGCGTGCTGCCTTCTTTTATTCTCATTCGACAAAACACCGCGCAGGCGGAAGCGCCTGCCACCAATGTAGTTAGCAATATCAGCCAATTACTGAAAGCGGAAACCAGTGGTGTGGGCATAGGCGCAGAAGCGGTTATTGCAAGACTCGCTGATATCTTAGTTATCAGTGCCATGCGGCAACATTTAAATCAATTGGACGATGAACAAGTGGGGTGGTTGGGTGCATTAGAAGATGATCGAATAGGCCAAGCACTTAGCCTGATCCACGAAAGTCCAGAGCGTCATTGGGCGCTTGAAGAATTGGCACATAACGTAGGAATGTCACGC
>CAYVST010000082.1:0-15827 GCA_964454185.1 uncultured Alteromonas sp. | reverse complement strand
AGATGGGACGAGGGCTTGTAAAGCCTCTGTATCAATTGGTGCAATGGGCCGACGCGAATAAAGAACAGATCGAAAAGAATAGGGATACCTTTGATAAAGCAAAGTTAAGATAAAAAAGCAGCAATAACATGAAGTACCGTCTGTATTTTTACATTGGCACGTATGCCTTAGTGTAAGTAATCAAACGCGATGAATTCGCAAAACGCGCTTTATAATTCGTATACCAAAAAAGCTTTGCGATAGAAGGGAGGCGAGGATGTTTGAGAGACTATTTGACGGTAGTCTAATGCCGCATGGTCATTGTTTGTTGTGGCGATGGGATTTGCTGTTTCTCCACTTAGGTGGAGACATCATGACAGTCATCGCATACGCACTTATCCCGTTTGGAATTTTCTATTTTCTTAGCAAACGACCAGATATTAAATTTGATGGTTTGGCTGTTCTGTTTGCTTGCTTTATTGCATTTTGTGGCGCCTCACATTTAGCGGGCATAGTAAATATTTGGCATGGATATTACTTCATCGAAGGGGCTATAAAGTTTGCGACGGGGATTGTATCAATAGTGACCGCCTACTTCCTGTGGAAGCTTATGCCCGTATTTATCAATATTCCTAGTGTTTCAATGCTAAAGCAACGCAACGAAGAGTTAGAGCAACTGCGCGCAGAGTTAGAAGAAACAAATCGTTCATTGGAAGAAAAAGTAAAAGAGCGCACTATGCAGCTCGAGCAGCAAGCTAACACAGACGCTGTGACAGGTGTGGCAAGTCGCTTTTGTATTATGGAAACCCTCAATCATAATTGCAGGCTTTTCGACCGCTACGGCCGAGGTTTTTCTATTTTAATGATAGACGTCGACCACTTTAAGGAAGTAAACGATACCCACGGCCACCAAGCAGGCGATGAAGTGCTTTCGATAATGGCAGAGTGTGTTTCCAATAATATCCGCTTGGTTGACGCTATTGGCCGTTATGGGGGGGAAGAGTTTCTCGTTATATTGCCAGAAACGCCACAGAACATTGCCATCGACATAGCCGAGCGCATACGAAAAGGCGTAGAAATGCTGTCTTTACCTTTTGAAATACAGATCACATGCAGTATTGGTGTGTCGGCTATGAGAAAAGGCATGAAAGATGACGGCTTAATAAATCAGGCCGATCTTGCTTTATACACGGCCAAACGTTCTGGTCGAAACCAAGTTGTTGTATTTGAAGAAGGTATGTCTGATAGCCTACAAAACACCAGTATAACGTAAACGTGAATTAGCGCATTGCCAACAATTTCTCTAACCATTCAATGAACTTAACATTGTGTCGTGAAGTTAGCGCCTCTTTGTTTGCGATATAGTAACAAAGCGATGAGTTCACAGAAGTACAGTGTGCCTCGCGAAGTACACCTGATTCTAGATAGTTGTGGGCGAGTGTTTGCGAACAAAAAACGTAGGCATTTTCTAGCAGTGCTTGCTGAACCCCGAAAAGCTCCTGGTCGAAGTACTTAACGCTTATTTGTTGGTGGTCAAGGTTATTAGCCAGTATCCAACCTTGTAAAGGGACCTTAGGAAGCGCGCTGTTTTTCCATTCGGTTGTATAGATAGTTAAAGGGCGTCTCTGGCTGAGGTCTAGCTCTGCGTTATGGCCGCAAAACAGATTAAATCGTTCACGCTGAATTATGTCCGAAGGTAACTGTTTATCAATATCACCTAGTCTTATTGGCAATGTAAATTTACTGGCTTCAATACTTTCGCCACTGGTTATGTTCACTTTGATTTCAGGGTGTTCAGAGTAGAACTGTTGGAGTGCAGGAATAAGAACAAGTGCCGCAAATGACGAGGTAGTAGCAACACTAATGTCTTTTTCGCTGGCAACAACCGTTTCAAGCGCACAAGTAATGGTAGCAAACCCTTGAGTGGCCGCTGATGACAGCACTTTGCCGTTATCGGTCAATGTTATTTGTCTAGCACGTCTAACAAATAATGTTGTGCCTAATCGTTGTTCAAGGTTAGTAATGTGGTGAGATACTGCCGTTGGGGTTAGCGATAATTCTTCAGCGGCACGTTTAAAACTGCTGAGCCTAGCAGCTGCTTCGAAGGCTTTTAGGGCAGGTAAGGACACTTGCATAGGTTTTTCTCTACTCGTGCTACATGAATGTCAAAAGGTAGGTGATTTTTACTCATCTGTAAATGCGTATTAGTCGTTTGTCAGCTAGTGGCGTAAGCGCAAAAATAAAACACATATTTAACAGCTGAGGAAGCCTAATATGAGTGTTTTATTACATGTCGATTCTAGCGTGAGACGTATTTCGAATGCCAATCCCGAGCATAATTCTATTTCCAAAAATCTTGCTAAGGAGTTAGTTTCAGCACTTCAAGAACATAATGCTATAGATGAGTATATTTATCGTGATGTTGGTGTGAACCCTCCGGATTTTATTACCCAAGAATGGATTGGTGCCGTGTTTACACCAGAACTACAGCAAACGCCACAGCAGCGCGAATTGTTGCTCCAGTCAAATACTTTAATAGACGAAGTGGAAAAGGCCGATTTCATCATCGTCTCTTCACCCATGTACAACTACGGTATGCCTGCTCAGCTAAAGGCATGGTTTGATCAAATTATTCGTATCAATAAAACGTTTAATTTCGATCTATCACGTGGCGATAAACCTTTGGCTCCTCTCTTTTCTGGTAAAACCCTCGTGACAGTGACATCAAGTGGAGAATTCGGATTTGAGAAAGGAGGAGTTAACGAAGAGGCCAGCCATTTAGTTCCTCATATTCGCACCTTAAGCCGTTATCTAGGCGTGGAAAGCATTTATGAAGTTGCATCGGAATATCAAGAGTTTGGTGATGCACGACATCAAGTGTCATTGAACAATGCCAGAATTAAAGTTGGCGATATCGCGTTGCAGTTAGCTAAAAGTGTTGTTTTGTAACTACCATAGTTGTAGCCACGAAAAAGATCGTAAAATGGGGGGAGAGGTGAAATTAGAAGTTATTGGAATTTACTTTTTTCCCTGTTCGTTTTTCGACGCAAAAGAACTTAATTCTCCGTAAGTTGCAATATTGCTTTTTCGAACTTTCGTTTGGCACAGTTCACGTTAACTAAGACCTCATCGAATAAGCAGTTGCTTTGTATAGGTGATGCTCTTTAAAAGGCACTCGATGAAAAATTGACAACGTACGTTATCTAATAGACATTAGCGAACAGGGTTAATAGCGGTTTTTATGTCGCTGTGCCTAAATCGTCTAATACTCATAAGAATAACAGGGATGTCCTATGAAAAAGTCCTTTATCGCATTCGGGCTTGGCCAAATGCTCTTTTTATCAACCGCACTATATGGGCAAGCATTAGAAACTGAAACGCCTAATGACGTTGTAGAGCCCGTCGCCGCGCTATCCGAAGATGAAATTAAACAGCAAGAATACCTGAAGTGGGCGGAAGAGTTTGAAGCGTCACTGACTTATCAAACGGGAAAAATTACACTGCCAGGCGGTAAGGCAACGCTAAACGTACCCGAAGATTACTATTATTTGTCTCCACAAGATACAAAGCGTGTATTAGAGGAAGCATGGGGTAATCCAGAAGGAGAGCCTATGCTTGGGATGTTATTTCCTCAGGAATACAGAGTACTTGATAGTGCATCTTGGGGCGTCACCATAGAATATGCAGAAGATGGTTATGTTTCTGACGAAGATGCAGAAGATATAGATTACGATGATCTCCTAAAAGAAATGAAAAGTGATACTGCTGAAGAGTCTGAATGGCGCTTGGAGCAGGGCTACCCCAGCATTGAGTTGGTTGGGTGGGCAGAGAAGCCTTTCTACGATGCGAATACACATAAGTTATATTGGGCTAAAGAGCTTATTTTTGGTGGAAATGAAGCGCATACCTTGAATTACAATGTTCGAGCTCTGGGTAGGCAAGGCTACCTGGTAATGAATTTTATTGCCAATATGGGACAACTCGAAGAAGTTAATGCTGCCCGAGACGAAGTGCTTGCAATGGTTAGTTTCAACGAAGGCCATAAATACAGCGAGTTCGATCCAGATATCGACAAGGTTGCTGCTTATGGGATCGGTGGGCTTATAGCGGGTAAAGTCCTTGCCAAAACTGGCTTTTTAGCACTGGCTCTGGTGTTTCTGAAAAAATTCTGGTTTGTGATATTGCTGCCGTTGTATTGGCTGAGAAATAAGATATTTGGTAAAAAAGAAAAGGTAGAGTAAGTCGCCTTTTTCTCTCAAATAATGTGGAATAAAGGTGGCGCTACGCCACCTTTATTTTTTGTAAGTGTTCATCATATTCACCGGTCGAGCCTATTTCGCTTTCAACCCATTTGGCGTTGTAATAGGTATTTGAATAGCGCTCTCCACTGTCGCACATCAGCGTAATGATAGAACCTGATTCTCCATTTTCTATCATCGAGGCGGCAACGTGTAATGCACCCCACAAATTAGTACCTGTTGACGGGCCTGCTTTAATTCCCATGGTGTTGTTTAACCAACGCATGGTAGCAATACTCGCCGCATCAGGTACGCGCAGCATAGAATCTATAACATCGTGCTGGAATGAAGCTTCTACTTGAGGACGCCCAATACCTTCAATTCTGCTTCCTCTACTCGCCTTAAGAGTCGTATCTCTTTGTTGATAGCTATCGAAAAAGACACTGTACTCTGGGTCGACGACCATTAGTTTTGAGGGCAAGCCTTTGTAACGAATATAGCGGCCAATTGTGGCCGATGTACCGCCAGTGCCAGCGCTCATTACAATGGTATGGGGAATAGGGTGTGGTTCCGCTTTCATTTGTTCAAATATTGACTCGGCAATATTGTTGTTTCCTCTCCAGTCTGTCGCGCGTTCGGCGTACAAAAACTGGTCCATGAAGTACCCGTTGAGTTGCTGTGCAATGCGCTTAGCTTCACAGTGCATTTGCGTTGGGCACTCGACAAAGTGGCACGCGCCGCCATACTTTTCAATAAGTGCAATTTTACTTTGTGCCGTGGTACGCGGCATTACAGCAACGAAAGGAACACCAATCATTTTGGCAAAGTAGGCTTCTGATACAGCAGTGCTGCCAGAGGACGCCTCTATTACTGTGGTATTTTGATTTATTTTTCCGTTACACAGTGCATATAGAAAAAGCGAACGGGCAAGACGATGCTTTAAGCTACCGGTGGGGTGTGTGCTTTCATCTTTGAGGTAGATATCAACACCGCTAAGCGCAAGTTGATCGAGTTTAATCAAATGCGTATCTGCAGAGCGTTGAAAATCTGCGTTAATTGTTTTTATTGCTTGTGTTACCCACTCTGACATGTCAATTCCTCATAATTACTCCTCAAGGATAACAGCGCGTGGCGGGTAAAAATGCCTAAATATAGATTGCGATTCAGTGATTAATTAAAATATTTTTCTTATAAATCCATTATTATTGGTAATTAATTCTTTTATTTTGCTGCCTGCAATAAAAGCGTTGTATTCTTTCAAAATACGCCTATTAAAAAACAGAGTAGTTAATTAACGTCGAGTCTGCAGGAAGCAAACAGCAGCACGACGAATCATCGACAGGGTCTGCGAAGACTGATAATGTGAATCAATCTCCAGAGAATTAATACAGTTATGAAACGATATATTCCCCTTTTTTTACTGGCGCTTGCGCCGGGTTTGTCTCTTGCAAAAACGCTTAAAGTCGCAACTTTTAATGTCAGTATGGAAGCCACCAATTACAAATCGCTGGGTATGCAGCCAAGCGAGCAGGTTCTTGAAAAAGTGCTAAGTGTCGGCAGTCATCCGCAAGTCAAGAATATTGCGGAAATCATTCAACGTACACAGCCTGATATTATCTTGCTCAATGAATTTGACTATATTGCCGATCAGAATAAAGGCGTAGAAGCTTTCATTAAGAACTATCTCAATGTATCACAAGCTGGACAGGCACCTATTGATTACCCTTACACTTACGTTGCGCCAGTAAATACTGGTGAGCCGACATCATTTGATTTAGATAATAATGGCAAAGCTGAGCAGTTCGGTGGAGACGCGTATGGCTATGGCTTGTATCCGGGTCAATACGGAATGGCATTGTTGTCGAAATATCCCATCGATAATGATGAAATACGGACATTTCAGCTTTTTAAATGGCATCAAATGCCTCATCCTCAGAAGCCATTCCTTCCAAATACCGAAAGCGATGATAGTCCAGGCACGTCTTGGTACAGCAGCGAAGAATGGGAAGCATTTAGACTAAGCTCGAAGTCACATTGGGATGTACCAGTTAATGTAGATGGCACAACGGTACATATACTAGCAATGCACCCAACCCCACCAAATTTTGATGGTGAGGAAGATAGAAACGGTAAGCGCAATGCCGATGAAATTCGTTTGATGGCAGATTACCTTACCCCTGATAAAGGACTCTACATTCACGATGATAATGGCAAGCAAGCGACGCTAAACGAAGCAACACGCTTTGTTCTCGTTGGTGATTTTAACGCAGCGGACATTGGCGATAAGCATCGCGAGGGTGTGATAGAGCAGTTAACAGAAAGCCCTTATGTGGATAACAGCGTCATTCCACTAAGCGAGGGCGGCGCGGCGTCAAGTGACGAAGATTATAGTCGCCGCTTTACGGCGTACTGGGGAGCGAGAGCAGACTACGTGTTGCCTTCTGTTTACGGTTTTGATGTAAAAGATGCAGGTGTTTTTTGGCCAACTAAAACAAGCGATTTGTATCGATTGGTAAAAGACCGGCAGGCTAGTTCAGACCATCGACTGGTTTGGACCACGCTGACAATAACAGAATAGCACTTTGCCGCAGTAATGGCGTAAATGACGTTGGGTAGCCAACGTCATTTGTACCTTCGATCTTTATTCCACTAGTGTTTTGTCTTGTAGCGCGTAAAAACCTACCACCGCTAGATTCGCAACAAACCACAAGTCCTTGATAACAAATTGGCTTAATCGGTTGAATAGGGTAATACTATCTAGCGTTTCCGGAACGGTAAATATAAAGGTTTGGGTCATTAAAAATACCGACAGCGCCGCCAGCCCACCAAAGATGATGAGTTTCTTTTGATTTAAAACAAGGCCTATACCCAGTAGTAAAGCGAATACCACGTCGAATATACCGATAGCATTTGAGGCGCCTTGTATGCTGAATAATACGTACAGCCACGACATAAAAGGGGAGGTTTCGACAAGGCTTACAATGCCATTAGCCTCAAACTCGAAGAATTTCATGCCGCCAATCCACAAAAGTACCATGGCAACGGGCGCATAATTTGCCCAGATTAATTGACGCACGGTAAGTCTCTCTCGATAAAATAAGAACAGTAATAGCGGGATAATGGCGAAGTACTTAATGATGCCCTGTCCACTGCCGATAATGGGAAACCCTCCCAAATCTGCCATCCACCGGCTGGACGAAAGTAATGTCAGCAATGGAGCAGAGATCACCAATAGAGTGAATGCAACCGCTATGCGCTTTGAGATAATGCTTAGCCTTGCTAGCACTATAAACAAAGCAACGAAGAGCAATGAGATACCTGCGATAGCACCCATTGTGTCTTCAGAAAATAAATCAACTAAACCAAAGAAACCAAATACCGCTTTTAGCGCACCAGGGTTTGTGCCTAATAAAAAGGTGAGGCCCAATAAGCTGGTACTTACTGTAAGTAGCGTAGTAACAAGGTTCTCTGTTTGTTTTAGTGTCATCATCATTCCTGTTAAGTCACAAGGGCAGATATAGACCTCAACAATCGTAAAAGTCTTTCACTAATTTACCCATACTTTCGTTTTCAAAATAAATTTCATCTATCTCAAGAACTTATTTTATTGGTATTGTCATAGGTAAAGCGTCAGTTCACGAGTAAGGTTTTACATGCGAATATTTCTTTTTCTTACCATTTTGATTTTAGCAGGCTGTGGGGCTCAGCCTCCAATAAAAGTGCCTAATCCAATAGAAATAGAAAAACTTGAATTTGTCGTAGACAGCACGTTGCCACTAGTTCAGCAAGCCTATTCAATAGAAAGTGAGGTTGTCTGCGTAGAACATAATGGCCAATGGAAAAAGGTAGGAAAACAACAACAGTATTCGTGCGTTCTGGCCACACGTGATGGCGGGAAAGCTTGTTCAAGTAACAAAGAGTGTGAGGTTGGCTGTGTTGCTGAAAACAATGATGCTGTTGCAGGTGAGCACACAGCAGGGGTATGCCTTGAAAACACAGACCTGTTTGGGTGTCGTGCCTATGTATCTAACGGTGTGGTAGAACCCACGCTATGCGTAGATTGATACTAAACAACGAAGCTGCTGCGTGTAAATACCGCAAGATATAGTTTAGAAACGGCATCTTTCAATAAGATATTCAATTAGTGCTCGCGTTCTACTTGGAACCTGCTTACGCGAAGGGTAAACCAAGGTAAATAGTAAGTTATCGCTGCTTATGCACGGGTATATTCGAACCAGTTCGCCACTCGCTACTTCTTGCCTCACCGTGGAAGGCAGTAATGTAGATACCCCTAGCCCAGCTTTTACCATTTCCTGTACCAAATAGGGTGAGTTACACAGTTCGTAGCGTTGAGGGACGATTTCTACTGGGGCGTCGTCTAGCATCAAATATTGCATGGTGCGATTGTTTAGTTGCGAAAGTAAAATCCAACGGTGCTGCTGCAAAGAGTCGATGTCATTTGGGGTGCCATATTTTAAGAGGTAATCGGGGCTTGCATATAACGCAAAACGTTCTTGGTACAATACTCTCCCAACCAAAGAGTCGTCTTTGGGTAGTCCAATGCGTAAGCCGATATCAATGTTCTCTGCAATCAAATCCAGTTTCTCGTCACTACTAATAATATGAAGTTCAATGTCTGGGTATCGCTCTTTGAACTCTGGCAGTAACGGGAGCAAGAACTTGTGGGCAATATCGTTTGTTACCGTGATCGATACACGACCTTTCGGTAACGATTGATTTAGGCTTTCATCAACGTCGTGCAGAATTTCATGGCACTTTTTGGCATGCTCATATATCGCTTTCCCTTCTTCGGTAAGCGAGAGCTGTCGGGTAGTGCGTTGTAGTAGACGCACACTAAGTGCTGCTTCAAGGTCGGCAACCTGCTCGCTCACTCTTGAACGACTAGTATTAAGTCTTCTCGCGGCTTCTGCAAAGCTATTGCTGTCTACAACCGTCGCGAAAATCGCAAGCCCTTTGAGTTGTGAAAGTTTAATTGTACTCATTTTCAATACAATCCATTCTGTTTTGCTCTACTTATCATAACAGTTTGACGCGCACATAATGAAGCCGTGTTTAAAACAATTATCTATAATGATGAGGACGTAAGAATGATTGCTGTAACAGGTGCAATGGCCAATTAGGTCAAAAGGTGATAGATGCGCTTTTAGTGTCGCATGCCCCCAACGATATCGTTGCATTGGTGAGAAACCCAGATAACGCAAGCTCGTTGAAAGAAAAAGGTGTTGTAGTAAGAAAGGCGGATTACAATTTACCGGAAACGTTATCAGAAGGGCTAAGCGGTGTCAGTAAACTACTTTTGATATCGGGTACTGAGTTTGGCAAGCGTGTCGAGCAACATAAAGCCGTGATCGATGCGGCCATGCACGAGAAAGTCTCACTTATTGCCTATACCAGTTTGATAAAAGCCGACACATCCCCTTTGCTGTTGGCTCAAGAACATAAAGAAACAGAAGCCTATTTAAAGGAAATTAACGCGCCTTTCGTCTTATTGCGCAATGGTTGGTATACCGAAAATTACACTGAGAACGTGGCAAGTGTTTTAGCAATGGGAGCGGTTGCTGGTGCGGCGAAACAAGGGATAATTTCTGCTGCAAGCCGTCAAGATTACGCTGAAGCCGCGGCGGCTGTATTGTCGGCAGAACAACATTATGTTGGTCAAACGCTTGAACTAGCAGGTGATACTGGCTTTACGCTAAGTGAGTACGCACAAGCAATTTCAAAGGCAACGCAGAAGCAAATCGAAGTTGTTGAGATGGATGAGCAAACATATCGCCAAGCACTTATTGACGCAGGGTTACCCGAAGGTATGGCCGTTGCAATTGCCGATTCTGAGCATTATGCCGCGTCTGGATGGCTCAATGATGACAGTAAAACCTTGTCTGGATTGATAAAAAGGCCGACAACGTCATTGAATACATCTCTTAACTTGGCGCTACACCGCTAAATTCATATCTAACTATGATTTAAGGTAGCAAGGTTGTTGCCAATGGTCTTATCGTGACACACTAACGTATTCCAATGTTCAAGGTTGTAACAGGAGTGCGTTAGATGTTGTCTACAGTTATTCTGCATGGGAAGAGCATTTTCGCGTCGCTGGTGGCGATTTTCCTTTGTTTTGCCGTACTCGATTTTTTATGGCTTGGTATCATTGCTGATAATTGGTACCAAAACGAAATGAGCTCGTTGCTGCGGACTCAGTTTATTACCTGGCCATGGTTAGTGTTTTACATTATGTACGGTGGGGTTGTTTTTGCTCTTGCTGTTATGGCAAACCGCGATAAATCGTTACTTCGCGCTGGGGCCAGTGGAGTACTATTGGGTATGGCGAGCTACGGAGCCTATAACTTAACGGCTTACAGTATCATTGAAGGTTTTACGTTGTTTATTATGACAATTGACTGGCTGTGGGGGACTTTTTTAACGAGCATCAGCGCGATGGCTGGCTGGTTTGGGTTCCATTCGTTGCGTCAGAGACACCGCGTTTAATGGCTATCTTTCAACGCTCGCTTGGCCCCAACGGGGCCAGCACCGCAATAAAACGAGAAGGGTTTACGGAAAAGAATAGCGTAAAATTCTTTTTAACACGCTTGCATACTGTCGGACAAAGCTTCCAGTGTTGTAATGCATACCGTGCTCTTTAAAAATTGCCTGTACCTTAGGTGCCATTTCTCGGTAGCGCTTTGCCGGAATATCAGGAAATAAATGATGTTCTATTTGAAAGCTCAAGTGGCCGGTTAAGACGTGAAACAAATTTCCGCCCTTTATATTTGATGAGCCAAGTGCCTGCCGATAGTACCATTGCCCTTGTGTTTCATTTTTGCAGTCTTCTTCCTTAAACGTTTCAACATCGCCTGTGAAGTGCCCACAAAAAATTATGGTTGAGGTCCATAGATTTCGCAACAGATTGGCAATAAGGTTGCCTGTAAATACCCATAAAAAAAGGGGGCCTGCCAGCACAGGAAATAGCACATAGTCTTTTACGAGTTGACGCGCACCTTTGCTGAAAAAGCGTTTCTTTAGCGTTTCATGAGTCACATTGTTTTTTCTGTTTTCTTTTTTCTTTCCAAAGAAAACGCGCTCTGCGGCCATCTCATGATAAGACACACCCCACTGAAACAGAATACTCAGCACAAGGTATGTGGCAAACTGCCACAGATTTTTTACACGCCATCGGAAATCACTAGATAACCTCAGCAGGCCGTATCCAAAGTCACGGTCTTTACCAATAATGTTGGTGTAAGTATGGTGCTCGTAATTGTGGACTCTATTCCAACTTGAACCATCGCAGGCAATATCCCATTCGTAGGCTTTTGAGTTGATGTACTTATCGTTCATCCAATCGTATTGGCCGTGCATAACATTATGACCAATCTCCATATTATCCAGTATTTTTGCCGCAGCGAGACTTAACACGCCTACCGCCCAAAATAATGGATGCAAGAAGCCAAGCATCAACAAAATTCTACCTGCCCATTCGCAAGCGCGTTGTGTGCGTATCACTTGTCGAATGTGCTCGGCATCCTCTTGTCCAAGCTTGCTTTTTATGTCAGCTTTTACGGCATTAAGCTGCTTTTCGAGGCGATCAAAATCAGGCGTTGTAGCGCGTAAAGCATGGTTTTCATCCTCCTTGGAAATACGCTTAGGGGATGTGGGCTGTGTTTGATTGCGAAGTACGTGAGTCGTCATGCTTGTAGCTCCAAATCGGTAATGGCCTGTGAAACGCACAGTTGAATGAGTTGCTCGGCGTTGTCTGAATATTCGCCGGTTCTTGTGTCGCGAACAACGCCGCTTTTCTTCATACATTGACACTGGTGACAAATACCCATGCCGCAACCATATGTGACCGGGATATCTGCATGTTGAAGTTGTGTCAGTAGGCTTTGTTTATTGTCTACAGAAATGGTGTTGTTATTATGCTGGACGGTAAAATGCGCGATAGCATCACCGTCTGTCTCTGCGGGCAGTGGCGCAGCCATAAAATGCTCGCTGCTTAGCGCTACGTCGATGATTTCAGCATTCCGAGAAACTTGTTGATACAGTGAGTTGGGACCGCATACCATCCAGTGCGACGAACCGTGATGAGCAAGATATGGCTCAATGTCGCCATCATTAGACCGGCTTAATAGCTTTATATTGACCTGTGATATTTGTTTTGCGTAGTAGTTAAGCTCATCGACCAAAAGGTGATCGTTAGGTTTGGCATAATAAAGTACATCAATGGAGGGCAGCGACATGCCTGCTTGTTCATGCATTTGCGCATAATCTTCTAGCATGGCAATAAATGGCGTAATGCCAGAACCCCCTGCAATCATCAGCACAGCCTCGGCTTGAGGCATAGTGAAGTCGCCCATTGGTGCCGAGATGTTTACCCATTGACCCTTATTCAATGCGTGTAAGTATGGTGTTAGCGCGCCTTGCTCTTTAATACGTATTACTAAGCGTATTTCTTGTTTTGTTTTTCGCTTATTCGCACCCGACGCAACGGTAAATATGCGCGTTGTAAGTTTTCCATTGATATCAATGGTTAATGCAATATGCTGCCCCGCGCGATGTATTCGCCATCGTTTTTCAGGCAATAAATTCACCTCTAGCGCGTCGCTAGTTAAGTACTTTGTATTGATGACACGAGCGCGATAGAAACCTTCTCGCCATGCGGGTAAAACACGCTGTACTATGGGCTCCCAATAGCCTTTCCACGTCGAATGATGAAAAAGTAAACGGCTGATTTTATCTAGGGCTGATTTCACGTTGTTGCAATAACCTTTCAAAAGCAGAAAAAATGCATTAAGCGTACAAGTGTACGCCCAGTCAGCGAACAAGTGTAAGCTTAATTGAAAAAAGATCAAGAGGTTCATGGTTGTTTGTAATTTGTCCAAATGGTCAATATTTAGTTGCGTTGATATGCGATTGTCAGTAGTCTTCATACCCCCTTTTAAAAAGTGGTACAGAAAATTGCTTGAAAATTTACATTCAGACGTTGTGAGTGCCTATAAAAACGCACTTAATGCTCGCGAAAATTCCTACTCACCTTATTCGCATTTTAAAGTAGGAGCGGCGGTAAAATTTAAAGGCTTTGACCAGGTTTTTTATGGCTGTAATGTAGAAAATGCGAGCTATGGTGCAACCATTTGTGCAGAGCGAAATGCTATTTGGAGTGGCGTTGCAGCAATAGGTAAGCAAGATATGGAATATCTCATTGTTGTTGCAGATCAGGAAGAACCCGTGCCGCCCTGTGCGCTTTGTTTACAGGTTATTTCCGAGTTCTATGATGCTGAAATGCCAATTTATCTTGGCAACCTTGACGGCATTAAGAAGGTATACCGCCTTAAAGAAATTTTGCCGGTGCCGTTTAATAGCTTTAGTACATGATATTCATAACC
Organism: uncultured Alteromonas sp.; assembly: GCA_964454185.1. Classification (GTDB taxonomy): domain Bacteria; phylum Pseudomonadota; class Gammaproteobacteria; order Enterobacterales; family Alteromonadaceae; genus Alteromonas. The sequence goes on along the minus strand of CAYVST010000082.1, from coordinate 2,209 downwards.
GAAACACGGTTTTTCGATAGTTGGGCTTGTGATGAGACGGTAATCTGCTAACAAGCCCATGTGGCTCATTGCTTTCTATTGCGATAGAGCCAACTTCCGACCCCTAAACCGGCGATCAGCACCGACATGGTTGGCCAAATGGGTGATACAGGAGCGCCATCAGGGCACTGAAGCGTCATTGGCGAGCCTGCCAAGTTTTCACATTCAACCATAGGGCCTATAGCAAGGAACAGTAAGCCGACAAGGATGCCTATAACGGCGAGAGATAAATTGTTGAGTGACATTGACGTTTTGAAACATTCCATTTTCTGTGTAGTTCAAGATATAGGTACTAATGGGCTTCATACAACCCTTAAGTAACGTTATTCATCCTTAACATGCGGCTGTTCAACGAGTTTCGCCACGTTCGACTAGCACCTACCTCGTTCACTCTTATAACCTGTGGGCATTACACAGTAAATTTGCCTCTATTTCCGTGAGCTTATTTGCGTTTTCCCCCTATCAAATTTACTACAAATTCGGTACTATCCGCGGTCTTAAATTTTTAATGAAATAAGCGGACTATGTTTGAAATAAACCCCGTTACTAATGCGATAAAAGATATCCGCGAGCGCACACAAGCGCTTAGGGGGTATCTTTGACTTTGCTGCAAAGTCAGAGCGTTTAGAAGAAGTTAGCCGAGAATTAGAAAGCCCCGATGTTTGGAACGAGCCAGACAGAGCACAGGCACTTGGCAAAGAGAAAGTCGCCCTTGAGCAAATAGTCGAAACTATTCACAAGCTTGACCAAGGTACTGAAGATGTAGAAGGCTTGGTTGAGCTTGCAGTTGAAGCCGAAGACGAAGATACCTTCAACGAAGCGCAAACAGAATTGGCGGGCTTGATTGAGCAACTAGAAGTGCTTGAATTCCGTCGCATGTTTTCTGGCCCTAATGATGAAAACGACTGTTACATTGATATTCAGTCTGGTTCTGGCGGCACCGAAGCGCAAGATTGGGCAAATATGCTGTTGCGCATGTATCTGCGATGGGGCGAAGCTCACGGTTTTAAAACTGAGCTAATCGAAGTATCTGAAGGCGAGGTGGCAGGCATCAAAAGTGCGACGCTTCGCGTTCAGGGCGAGTACGCCTTTGGCTGGTTGCGCACGGAGACAGGCGTACATCGCTTAGTAAGAAAGTCGCCGTTTGACTCTGGGAATCGTCGCCACACATCATTCTCTTCAGCGTTTATTTACCCTGAAATTGATGATGATATTGATATCGAGATCAACCCTTCTGATTTGCGTATCGATACATACCGTGCTTCGGGCGCGGGTGGTCAGCACGTAAACAGAACAGACTCTGCGGTGCGTATTACGCATGAACCAACAGGGATCGTGGTGCAGTGTCAAAACGACCGTTCGCAGCACAAAAATAAAGATCAGGCGATGAAGCAGTTAAAAGCTAAACTCTATGAGTTTGAGCTGCAAAAGCAAAACGCCGAAAAACAAGCGATGGAAGACAGCAAATCAGATATCGGCTGGGGTAGTCAGATACGTTCTTATGTATTAGATGACTCTCGCATTAAAGATTTGCGCACAGGCGTGGAAACGCGCAACACTCAAGCCGTTCTAGATGGCGACTTGGACAAATTCATTCAAGCCAGCCTGAAGTCTGGGCTGTAAACCGAACAACGAAGTGACAAGGTTATGACTGACCAACAAACTGACGATAACAAATTGATTGCAGAGCGCCGCGCAAAACTAAGCGCTATTCGCGAACAGTGCCGTGCAAATGGCTTCCCTAACAGCTTCCGTCGTGAAAACTACGCTGATGAACTTCAAGCAAAGTTCGGTGAATTCGACAAAGAAACTCTGCAAGAGCAGGGTAACAAAGTAAGCATTGCCGGTCGTATCATGGCTAAACGTGGCCCATTCTTGCTTCTACAAGACATGACTGGTCGTATTCAGGCATACGCCGATAAAGAAACACAAAAAGACCTTAAAGCCAAATATGGTGCACTAGATATTGGTGACATTATTGGCGTCGCGGGTGATTTGCATAAATCAGGCAAAGGCGACCTTTACGTGAACATGGAGCAATACGAGTTGCTAACCAAAGCACTTCGTCCATTGCCAGAAAAATTCCACGGTTTGAGCGACCAGGAAACTAAATATCGTCAGCGTTATGTAGATTTGATCACCAGTGAGCAAACGCGCAAAACCTTCATGA
>CAYVST010000081.1:0-16658 GCA_964454185.1 uncultured Alteromonas sp. | reverse complement strand
TTCATTTTGTAAGCCAACAAGAACGCCTTCAACTTCGTGGTTTAATGGCTATCCCTAAAGCGAACCCTAACGAAACTCAACAGCAGCAAACGCTCGCTAAACTGAACGAATTATTCGACCATTACCGTACTTTACTGAGCAATTTTGATACCCTATCCGTAGGAATGAGTGGCGATATGGCGCAAGCAATTCAACACGGTTCGACGATGGTACGTGTCGGCACCGCCATATTCGGTAAACGGGACTACCCTAACGGGTAATGCTATCGATTATATTTTATCGCAACACATTAGCGAACCGTAATCAACATAGAGGATTTACATGCAACAGAAGAAATTAGCATTTATTGGCGCGGGGAATATGAGCCGCAGCATCATCAGTGGTCTAATTAAGTCTGGTTATGCCAAAGAGAATATTCTTGCCGCAAACCCCTCGACACCGAAGTTAGACGGTTTAAAAGCCGAGTTTGGAATTCATACTACACAATCAAACGATGAGGCATGCCAGTTTGCTGACGCTATTGTTCTTGCTGTAAAACCCCAAATTATGGGCGATATGTGTGCTGCCCTACAGGAAAATAATGACCTGTCAGGTAAGTTATTCCTAAGCATCGCGGCGGGGTTACCCGTCACTCGCCTGCAAGAAATGTTAGGTGGTCAACACCCGGTAGTTCGCATCATGCCAAACACGCCTAGCCTATTAGGTAAAGGTATGTCGGGCATGTACGCAGACGACACAGTATCTGCATCGGACAGACAATATGTTGACGACGTGATGAACAGTGTTGGCGAAACAGTTTGGGTAGAAAAAGAAGACGGTATTAACGGTGTTATTGCCGCTGCTGGAAGCAGCCCGGCTTATTTCTTTTTGTTCTTACAAAACATGCAAGAAGAAGCTATGAGTATGGGCTTTGATAAAGCACAGTCGCGCTTGATGGTTCAGCAAGCTATGTTAGGCGCAGCCGAAATGGTTTGTAACAACCCTGACCTTGAATTAAGCGAACTGCGCGCCCAAGTTACTTCTAAAGGCGGCACAACCGCAGAAGCTGTCAATACCTTCATTGACGAAGGCCTTAAAGATATAGTCAGCAAGTCGATGCGCGCAGCGGTTGCCCGTGCTGAAGAAATGGCAAAACAGCTATAACGTTTGTAGGAAAATAAGAACATGAACGCAACGGTATTTTTGATTGATACCCTATTTAGTCTTTATCTGATGGTTGTTATCTTGCGCCTTTGGCTACAAGTTGTGCAAGCAGATTTTTATAACCCACTAAGTCAATTTGTAGTAAAAGCGACACACCCTATCGTGGGGCCTCTACGACGTGTTATTCCATCAATTGGGCGCTTTGACACCGCAACGTTTGTGTTGGCTATCGCGGTTTGTGCATTGAAAATCATTACTCTTGGACTTTTGTTCAGTGGCAGTTTAAATCCGCTTGGCGTTGCCATTTTGTCGGTCGTTGGCGTAGTCAAAGAAACATTTTCATTGATGTTCTGGGTTCTTTTACTTAGGGCTATTCTTAGCTGGGTTTCACAAGGCCGTTCTCCAGTAGATTATGTTCTTCATCAGCTCACTGAGCCATTCTTAGCGCCTATTCGTAGAATTATACCACCGTTAGGTGGCCTTGATTTGTCGGTGCTTATTGCCATTATTGCTCTGCAATTTTTGCAATTGCTCCTACAAGAGACGTTCCCTTTTTATTAAAAGTATTCCGCTTGAAAACGTCCTAAATTAACTATAGTTTAGCTAGGTAGGTAGAAATAAATGAAAACTCTTAAATTAACGTTGTTAGCTGCTATCGCTGCAGTATTGTCAATGTTAAGCACAAATGTATTAGCTGAGCAGAAAAAGGCACTTGGTGAATGGGATGTGCACTATATGGTTGTAGGTACACCATTTTTGACACCTGAAGTGGCATCAAGCTACGGCATCGTTAGAAGTAAATTTAACGCATTGGTGAACATTTCGGTGCTCGACAGAACGTCCGGTGAGGCACAGCGCGTTAATGTATCAGGCAATGCAAAAAATTTGCTGGGCAACACTCGCCAGCTTACGTTTAAGAAAGTTGAGGAAGGCGATGCCATTTATTACCTCGCCGTATTGCCATTTCGCGACCAAGAGACGTTCCGTTTCAACATCGATGTGCAAAAAGGCAACACCAAACAAACACTCAAGTTCCAGCAAAAGATGTACGTAGACGAGTAACGTAAACGGTGTAAAAGTAACCTAGTTAAAAGCGAGATTGCCGTGAGCCTTCTCGCTTTTTTAATGCATTTTTTAATCCCCTGGCTTTACCATTCACGCGAGGTAGTAAATAATCAAGTTAACTGGTCGGGCCAACGTATTGGCACCCTTCACTAAAAATTAAAGCAAAGAGAATACTTATGGCTACCCCTTACCCTCACCTACTAGAACCGCTTGACTTAGGCTTTACTACCCTTCGCAATAGAACCTTGATGGGGTCCATGCACCTTGGTCTTGAAGAAGAAAAAGGCGGCTTTGATAAACTGGCAGCTTTCTATGCCGAGCGTGCCAAAGGTGGCGTTGGTCTTATTGTTACCGGAGGTATCAGCCCAAACATCTCAGGTTGGGTAGCCCCTTTTGCAGGCAGAATGACCCGTAAAGGCCATGCGAAGAAACATCGCGTTATAACTGATGCCGTGCATGCACAAGGCGGTAAGATATGTATGCAGATCCTGCATTCAGGGCGCTACGGATATCATCCTCTTGCGGTATCCGCTTCGCCAATGAAATCCCCCATTACACCGTTCAAGCCACGTGAGCTTTCATCTCGTGGTGTCAGAAGCACTATCAAAGACTATATAAAATGCGCAAGTTTAGCCCGTGAGGCTGGCTACGATGGCGTAGAAATTATGGGGTCGGAAGGCTACTTGATTAACCAGTTTTTCTGTCAGCGAACAAACCACCGAGATGATGAGTGGGGGGGCAGTCTGGAAAACAGGGCACGACTTGCCGTAGAGGTTGTTAAGGGTGTAAGAGAGAAAGTGGGTACTGACTTCATCATCATCTACCGACTCTCAATGCTCGACTTAGTAGAAGGCGGTGCACAGTGGGATGAAGTGGTGTACCTGGCCAAAGAGATTGAAAAAGCCGGGGCGACGCTTATCAACACTGGTATTGGTTGGCATGAGGCGCGCGTGCCTACTATTTCTACCTCAGTACCACGCGCCGCATTTACTTGGATAACCAAGCGGATGAAACAGGAAGTGTCGCTTCCATTGGTGACAACTAACCGTATTAATACACCAGAAGTTGCTGAGTCTGTGCTCGAACAAGGCCATGCTGATATGGTATCCATGGCGCGCCCGTTCCTTGCAGATGCGCACTTTGTGACTAAAGCCATGCGCAACGAGTCATCGCTTATTAACACCTGTATTGCCTGTAATCAGGCCTGTCTTGATCATGCCTTTGAACAAAAACGTGCTAGCTGCTTAGTTAACCCTCAGGCGTGTTACGAGACAGAACTCACATTCACGCCGACTACCCACAAAAAGAAACTTGCTGTTGTGGGCGCAGGCCCAGCAGGGCTAGCATTTTCTATGTACGCGGCTGACAGAGGTCATGATGTACACCTATATGACAAAGCCGCAGAAATTGGTGGTCAATTTAACTACGCTAAGCAAGTGCCTGGCAAAGAAGAGTTTTATGAGACCTTACGCTACTTTAAAAATCAGCTTGAGCGCACTGGCGTAACCCTTCATTTAAATACAGCAGTTACCCCTGCTGAACTGGAAAATAAAGGGTTTGATGAGGTTGTACTCTCGACGGGCATTAACCCTCGAAAACTTACCATTGAAGGGCATGATCACCCTAAAGTAATGGGGTATCTTGATGTATTACGCGATCATAAACCGGTTGGTAAAAGCGTTGCTATTATCGGTGCCGGCGGCATCGGGTTTGATGTGGCTGAGTATTTAGTCGAGCATGAAAACCTCGCACTAGACAAAGAAAAGTGGCTGGCACATTGGGGTATTGACCAACAATACACTACACCTGGAGCACTAAAAGAAAAGGCCATCGAACCCTCAGAGCGAGAAGTGTATTTGTTACAACGTAAAACCTCGAAAGTCGGTAAAGGTTTGGGCAAAACCACGGGGTGGATCCATCGTCAGTCGTTAAAACACCACAATGTTCAAATGATTAATGGCGTTAGCTACGACAAGGTAGATGATGAAGGCTTGCATATTACTATTAATGGCACGCCTAAGTTACTTGCGGTAGACAATGTCATTGTTTGCGCAGGTCAAGAGCCGTTTAAGCCGCTACAACAGCCGTTAGAAGAGGCAGGGTTTAAGGTGCACATTATTGGCGGTGCAGATGTGGCAGCAGAGTTAGACGCAAAACGTGCAATACGCCAAGGCGCCGAACTCGCTGCCGCCATATAGGGCTATTGCGAACGTTATTATTTTCGGCTGCGCTGCAGAGCTTCAAGCTTTGCAGCGTACAATCCTCGATTATCTGAGGGGAAAGACAGCGACAGTGCTTTTTCCATGTTATTCGCAGCTTGGTCTAGGTCACCACTTAGATAGAACACCTTAGCAAGCCCAAAATACCCCTCACTAAGGTATGGCCCCTCTTTAATTGTACGTCTAAAGAACACTTCAGCACGCTGGTGCTCTCCTTTTGACAGCGCCTGATTGCCGATGTCATACCAGCGATAAGGGTTGCTATCATCAACCTTGAGATACAGACCATCTATTTTTTCAAGCATTTCTTGATCATTCACTATGGTCAGCAGCACAGCAAAATTATTGAGTGTATGAATAGATTTGTGGTCGTATTCTAAAGCGTATTCATAAAGGGAGCGCGCTTTGTCTAAGTGGTTTCCCATTCGGTAAAGCACCGCTAAGGTATTAATAGTATTGTAATTTGTAGGGTCTATATTCATGGCTTCTGACAAGAAACTATACGCAAGGTTGGCATTATCGTTTGCCATCGCCCGCGCAGCCATATTTTGATAATACATCGAAATAAAGGCATTTTCTGTTAGGTAATCACCAACATCGTTTGAAGCAGTAGGAAAATAGTCGATGATGACTTTGCTTCTATAAAGATTAATTCTGCCCTCTTCATCTAGCTTAGGCCCAAGGACATGACTACGAACATGCGTTGTAGTGGTCAACACGCCGTTGACTCTTCGGTAGAGCGGTGGGGTGTGGACCTGTTGGTAGTAAACGTCGAGCCCAACTAATCGTGCAAGAGCAGTAGTTAGAATGGCAAGTGACAAACAATTGCCTGACTTATTATCGAGTGCCTCGGAAGCCGTAAATGTTTCACCTACGTAGCTGAAATGCTCAACTAACTTCTCTAGGTACGCTGACAATCTGAAATTAGGAGATACGTCTTGTTTCTCCGGCGAATAATAATACGATAAAAATTCCTGCTGTTGCTGAGGGCTTAGAACAAACAGTGAGTCCGCTTGCGCAACGGGGGTGTACCTGTATGCAGCATTCTCCCATTTGGGCAACACCTCTTTATGGGTAGCTTCCTCATTAGCAACCTGTGGTGTAGACTGACAAGCCGTTAAAGTAGCAATCACAGACGCCGTTAGTATGGCTCTCAATATTTTCATCGTTATCCCATTCACTTCCTTTCTGCTACTGATAGTTACACTTTGCTCCTGTTGACTCAAGAACATTTGCGGGGCGTGTGTCGATATCCATTTGCAGTAATGCCCATGCTAAAACTGGTCAAACATAATGGCATTGCCGTCAGGGTCCTTAACGATTAAATGCCCGGGTCCGCTGTTTCCTTTAACAGGTACGTCAATAGAAATGCCGCTGTCAATAAGCCTGTCCTGCACCGCTCGTACGTCACTGGGGTTGAATGTCAGAATATTGTCCTCGAACATGCCCTCGAAAAGACCAATCATCGTCTGGCCGTTTTTCATAATTAGCCATTTATCTTCTATCGAACCACATGATGGCATTGCCTCAAACCCCAACGCTTCATAAAACGCCTTCGACACCTTAATATCACTCACTGACAAACTCAGTGAAAACAACCCAAGTTCCACAATACACTTCCTTTTATTGTTTAAAATTCATACCTTCGCACAATGTAATAAAGCTATATGACAAAAACACTGCCGCTGGTCGCAAAAACAAAAAAAGCCAGTGATAAGTGCTTACCAACTGACTTTTATCTGTCCTACTTTTTATCGCTCATTGCCGGTTAACCTTTTTGGCTTTCAATCCAGCGATCAATTTTTTGTTCAAGTATTGCCAGAGGAATGCCTCCCGTATTCAAGACTTGCGCATGGAATTCGCGAATATCAAATTTATTCCCAAGCGCTTTTTCTGCGCGAGCTCGAAGTTCTTGAATTTTTAGAGCACCTACTTTGTATGACAACGCTTGTGATGGAATAGCGATATAACGCTCAACTTCAGCGACGACTTCAGTGCGCGTCATGCCTGAATTCTCTAACATGAAATCGATGGCCTGCTCACGCGTCCATCCCTTCGCATGAATACCGGTATCAACGACAAGGCGCATTGCACGAAGCTGTTCGTCTTGAAGTGTTCCATAGCGATTCCATGGGTCTTCAAAAAAGCCCATCTCATAGCCAAGAGTTTCTGAATATAATGCCCAGCCCTCACCAAAGGCTGGTAAGAAACTAAAGCGCATGAACGAAGGTAGCGCTTCATTTTCTTGAGCAAGGCTAACTTGGAAATGGTGACCTGGTGCGCCTTCATGAAGATAAAGTGTCACATTGCCGGTGGTTAAGCGGCTTGGCAAGTCGTAAGCATTAAAGTAAAAAGTGCCAGGTCTTGAGCCGTCAGGTGTGCCTGGCTGGTATGACCCTCCCGCACTAAACTGCTCGATGGCAGGATCATAAGGCTTTATTTCTAGCTCAGATTTTGGCAACAACGAAAAGTACTGATCAATTTTCTTATCCACTTCTTCGCCAATATCATAGTAGCTTTGCGTCAATGCTTCTCTGCTTTTTGGCTTGAACTGCTGATCGGTACGAACATAATCAAAAAACGCATTGAGCGTGCCATCAAAATTCACTTCGTCTTTAATGTCCAGCATATCGTTTTTGATACGCTTAACTTCTTTAAGCCCAAGGTTGTGAAGTTCGTCAGGTGTCATCGGCAAAGTCGTAGATCCTTCGACCATAAGCTGATAAAGCTTGGCGCCGCCCTTCATGTCGCTCAAACCAATGGTCTCTCGAGCCACTGGAAGATACTCATCTCGCAAAAAATCACGCATGCGTGTCGTGGCATCATAAATATCTTGCGTTGCCGATTCATATGCCGCTGTTAAACGCGCTTTTTGTTCCTCTGTGAAACTTTCGGGGAACATGGTGACAGGCCCCCAAAATTGAGATTCTTTTAATGGAATCGCTAGCTGAGTATCAAACTGCTTTATCACGCGGTCAATGGTCAACTTAGTTTCAAGTACACCACTTTCCATGCCCTCGCGAAACTTGTCTATCGAACGGTCAGAAATTGCTATGTATTCTTTATGTCGCGATAAATTGTTTTCGTAATCCTCAACCGTGTTGAAAGGAGCGGCACCCTTTCCACTTGCAAAAGTGGGGTAGAAAGTGTGAAAGCCACTAAAATGGTTCACGGGGCGAACGTCAGTAAGAGCCTCAATTTCATCGCTCGACATTGCAACCGAACGTTCTTCATTGTATTTGAAAACATCGTAAGCAAGCTTATCAACGTCACTGAGCCTATTTCTGTCTATTTGCTTTAACTCTGACAAGTTGAGCAATGTTGCAGTCTTACTAGCCAGTGCATGAGAATCCGTATAAAAGTCACCGAGCTTGTCGGCATAACGCATATCACCGCGAAAAATGGCCATGATAGGATTTAGCTCGATGTCCCTTTGATCAGCTGCGGCAAAAAGCGCGAACAATTTGTCGTGTTCTGCCCGTTGCTGTGCCTCTGACGCACTGGTTTCACTAACAGTTTTATCTTTGCCATGTGAGTGAGCGTGAATTGCAGATGACGTGAGGCCTAGTGCAAGCGCAACCGCGCTGCTTACTAGCAGTGATTTAAATGTTTTCATTTCAACTCTCTTATTGTATCGCCATAGTGGCGCTGTCGTTTTTTGTTACAGACATACGTTTCTAGCGACTCAAATCGCTTTTTACAGTCTTCGGTGGGACGAAATTATTCGGACATGTGGCTTACTTCGTTTCTCCACGCGCGCTCATAAGCATCTCGCCCAAGCACTCTTTGTGCGTATAACACGACATTGTCGTGATGGCCGTTTAGCGTTAAATCCAATTTGCTGCCTTTCGCCCAAGCCAATATGTGGCCCGCAATAACATCAGCCATAGTGAACATGTTACCGCAGACAAATTCATGGTCTCCCAACATGGAAGAAAACACAGGTAATACACGCTGAAACTCCCACACAGCAACATCGCGCATGTCTGAAACACGTTGGTCCTTGGGTAATGCGAACGTGTGCTTCGCTAAATTCCAGATAGGTTGTTCCAATTCACTTATAAGAAACAGCATCATTTCTTCGTATTTAGCTCGAGCAAAACTACCAGGCTCAGGAATAAATTCATGCATGCCGTGACGCTCGGCTAAAAAAGTAACGATTGCGGCTGACTCAGTTAACGCTCCGTCGGGAGTCACCAACGCTGGAATCTTTGCCGCAGGGCTAATCGCTCTATATTCGTCAGTCAAATGTTGCCCAAGTTTAAGATCAACAAGGTGATAGTCGTACGGTAAGCCGAGTTCTTCTAACGCCCATGCTATGCGCACAGAGCGAGTTTTGGGGTAACCATAAAGTGTATACATGACTAAGTCCTTGAATCTTCAAATGTGCACTAACTGTAAGTCGATTAGGAAAAAAGTGCCACTGAGATATTGTTACTGAGTTTTAACGTGATGGTCTATGCGTAATTGCGTCATATTTCTGAAAGCATAACTGAGCTGCGCCGTTCTTTTTATAGTAGGCGTTACCTCTTTCACGTTGAGTGATTTTTTAGACACAAAAGATCAACTCGATTTGTTAGGTCGTATTGGTGTAAACACTGACGTCAATTACCGTCAGAACACAGTTTTAAGAAGGTGAATAATGAAATCTATTGTGTCTGCATTTTTGTTGAGCACGGCGGTGTTTAGCGCAACAACATTTAGCGCAGTATCTCACGCTGATGAAGCCGTTTTAGCGGGTGGGTGCTTTTGGTGTATGGAATCTGATTTTGAGAAACTAGACGGTGTTACTGATGTTGTATCTGGTTTTACCGGCGGAACCGCCCCCAATCCTACCTACAACGGAAACCACAAAGGTCACTATGAAGCAGTGAAAATTACTTATGATGGAAACAAGCTAACCTACAAAGATATTCTCGACCACTTTTGGGTCAACATTGACCCCTTTGATGCTCGTGGTCAATTTTGTGATAAAGGCCCAAGCTATTTAAGCGCAATTTTTGTTGCTAACGAACAAGAGCGAGCAATTGCACAAGAAACTAAGGACGCGGTAATCGCACAATTTCCATCACAGACTGTTGTGACACCTATTCTTGACGCCTCTACATTTTACCCAATCAAGGGTAAGGAAATAGGTCATCAGGATTTTTACAAGAAAAGCCCTGTAAGATACAAATTCTATCGATGGAATTGTGGACGCGACCAGCGTTTGGCAGAAATTTGGGGGGATAAAGCCAACGCAACACACTAAGAAGATAGGGCAAGTGACGCACCAAAAGCCAATACTCCACAAAATACAGGGAGTCCCAGCGTCCTATATTTTCTCCACACTAGGGTGGTAACAAGCGTGCCGATAACGGTTGCCACCCAGCTTGCCTGCGAAGGTTCCTTAGGGATAAGAGAAGCTCCCAACATAGCCGCTATCATTAATGGCCCCAACACACTTAGCCACATTGGCAAATGTGCCTGTGAGTTATTTGCCTTATGTTTATTAAAATGACGCTGTGTCCATAGCAGTGGCCCCACTCGAAGTGCATAAGTGCCTATTGCTGCAACTACAATGGCAACCCAAATTTCAGTTTGCATAAGGTTGTTTCCTATCAATTCGAGAATGTAGTAGGTAGAAAGTTAGCGCGCCAGTTATTGCGGCGAGCGGGATTGCTGCGTTTTTAAATGTGCTTTGTGCAATGATTAATGCCGTAAAAATTGTAGTAAGTAACACAACACTCCATAACTTATCAGCAAACTTGGGAGCAAGTAGCACTAGAAACAGCGCCGGTAATGCAAAAGGCATTACATTGTCCATTACAGGCCATTCTTGCGTTAACGTATCACCTGCTACTCCTCCAAGCGCAGTGCCCAAAATCCAACTAAACCATGCCACAAGTGAAACGCCCTTAAACCAGTTTACTTTTTCACTGTCGTTCATTGTGGGCAATCGGGTATGAGCCAAAGCAAATATTTGATCTGTCAATCCATGCATTAAATAAGGCCACACTTTACTCTGTGACAAAAAAGGGACTAAGTTTGGCGCATATACGACGTGACGAACGTTAACTAGCAGTGTCATGCACACAGCTAGCCAAAGTGGCGATCCAGATGCCACCATAGCTACAAGTAAAAATTGAGAGGCACCTGCATAGATAAATACCGAAATCAATGTGGCTTCTAAGGTGGAAAACCCGGCTTGTATCGCGATAACGCCGAAAGAAATAGCGACGGGAATATAACCACCAAGCAGAGGCAAACCATCGATTACACCTTGCCTCCACCCTCCTTTTTGCATTGGGGCATTCATTCGTTCCCCTCCCTGTGATAGACAATTGTAATCAGGCATGTTGCCCATGCATCTTCTGTTTTATAAACGTGAGGCAAATCTGCATCAAAGACGGTACTCTCGCCCGGTTTTAGATGCTTTGTATTATCAGTATGACCGGTTTCAAGTGCTCCACTCACCAACACAATGGTTTCTTGAGTGCCCGGAGCATGCGCTTCAGCCTGCCTCTCTGTATGAGGTGCAATAGACATCCAATAAGCATCAACATTGGGCACTCCCTTACCTTGCTCAATTAAACGTACCTCTACCCCTTTCTCTCCCACACTACTACTAAGCGGCTGCACGAGCTCACCAAATGGCACGCCAAGTTGTTTGGCTAAGCGCCAAATAGTATCCAAAGTAGGGTTGCCGTTGCCCTGCTCTAGCCTAGATAGATTCGATTTGGCTATACCTGCACCGGCGGCGAGTTGAGACAAAGACACGCCCTTATCTAACCGTAGTTTTTGCAAGTGCCTACCCAAAGTATTTAACGTTGATTGATTCAAACTAGGCGTTCCAATTTTGTTTCATACAAAAACGTTCAATATATAGAACGTTCCATTTAATGAACGTTCTATATATTGAACGAACGAAAGTCAAGTGATTATTTTATATTCAAACAGAATTCAGCCGAATCAAGGTGCGATGTGGGGAAAGCAGAGGGAATGTTTAGATAAAACGACAAAAGAGGCTTATAAGACGGCCCTTACTGCGCGTTTAAGGCCGTCTTCAAATACAATCTGATCAACGTGTTATGGAATGCGTTCTATGCTAAAACGTCTATTCAACCATGCAAAACGCATTAAGTTTATTACCGTCCAAATCGCGAAAATAGCCTGCATAAAAGCCTTTCGTGGCACCTTCTGGCCGAAACCCCGGGGCACCTTCACAGATACCACCTAGCGCCAACGCCTTTTCATAAAATGCAGTTACCTGTTCAGGGCTTTCCAAGACCATTGCAACCATATTACCGTTACCTACGCTTGCAGCTTCTTTATTAAATGGCAACGTAACGCCAAACGATACTTCACCTGGCTCACGGGCCCATGCGATAAAGTAGTTTTCCTCTTCCATAAAACGATGTGCGCCTATTGTACCGAGTAATGCATCATAAAATTTGCCCGCTTTTTCTAAGTCGTTAGTTCCCGCTAATACATAACCAATCATATCTATCTCCTATCGTGTTTTTTAGACCGTGTTGACGTGTGCAGCAAGGTCATGACGTTTGCGTCTCAAGACAAAAACCATGATATTTATTGACTCCTGACAGTAAGTGTCAGTAGTGTTTTTTTATCTTTATTTTGGTCGACTCTTTGGATGATTAGGAATGCGAAAAGCAGAACGATTAAACGAAATTGTGCATCATATGAGGCGGATGCATCATGCAGTCACGGCTCAAACGCTCGCCCACACTTTTGAGGTAAGTGAACGCACTATTTATCGCGATATTCAAGATTTGATGGACTCAGGCATTCCTATTACAGGAGAGGCCGGTGTAGGATATGTCATTGACAAAAAGTACCATCTGCCCCCAATTATGTTCGATGTTGACGAAATCGAAGCTATAGCACTGGGAATCGGCATGGTCAGTAATTGGACAGATAACGCCTTTGCCCAAAAAGCAAAAAGTGCCTATCAGAAAATACAAGCTACGCTAACCGCCCCTATACTTAACGAACTCACACAGATTAGTACGTTTTCAGCCCCTAGCCGCTATAAAATTCCATGGGAAGTTAATTTTACCGAAGTCAGGGAATGTATTCGTCGAAAGCACTTCGTCTCATTCCACTACTTAGATCTAAAAGATCAAACTTCAACGCGCACTATTAGGCCACTGGCACTCATTTCATTTAGTCCAATTTGGTTACTTGCTGGTTGGTGTGAAATACGACAAGATTTTAGGAACTTCAGGTTAGACAGAATTTCCCAATTCTGTGTCAGTAGCGAGCGTTTTTCTGATGAAAAAGGCAAAACACTATCAGATTACCTGATTCTTACCAAAGACAGTGAATGACGCGGCACAATAACAGCGCTAGCTGTTTTAAAGAGGTATCACCGCAAAGATAGTGTTTTATGTTTCAGTTTTTTCCTATTTGCCACATAACCAACCACCAATACTTCTATCGACTATTTGCCTTATGCCCATTGCGTACTAAATTTTAGGATAGCCGTCGTAAAAGTCGGCAAAAAATTGATACTAACCACACCATTGGAAAAAACTATGAAGAAGACTTCTACAATAATTGCCATGTTGTTTTTGGTGAGTACGTTTAAAGTATTTGCCGTTGATCTTGTAAGCGGTGACAACTCCAATCTAACAGCAATGTGCATTGCCGCAGCAAGTTCTGACGATATGGTCAAAGCGAAAGCAAAAGAATTTGGGTTTTCTAAAAAGGAATTAAACACATTTACCTGCAATGGGATGACCCTAAAAGAATTTGCAAAAACCTACCGTGATGACACTTCGGGCACACCAGTTGTTGTTTACACGTTTGAAGAGACAGTGAGTAGCCGAGAAACGCAACTATGCATCGCCGCTGCAAAATCAAATGCAGCATATGACAAAGTGAAAGAAGAGCTTTTTGACGGGAAAGTTGAAAAGGTAGTTTGCAACGGGCTTAGCATCGAACGATTTGCTAGACGATACGGCAATCGAGGGTTTAAGATTTAAGGATACAGGCGGCGAACGAATTGTTCGCCGTCATCACGCAATATAGCGGCTGATTGTTCGGCGTTTTTTACGCTTCTTGATTACGCAAGAACACAAGATCAGTAGATGAACTTTGTTCTTCACTGAATCGATAACCATCAACGTCAAATGCCTTTAGACCGTCTACATCCGCAACGCGATTTTCCATGATGTATCTAGCCATGAGCCCGCGCGCTTTCTTAGCAAAAAAGCTGATGATCTTGTATTGATCATTTTTGAAATCTTTGAAATGCGGCGTAATCACCATGCCATCAAGTTGCTTCTTTTTTACGGCCTTAAAATACTCATTTGAAGCAAGGTTTATCAACACATTATCACCTTGTTCGGCCATTGCATGGTTAAGCATGTTAGTAATGCGCTCTCCCCAAAAGGCATAAAGATCCTTCCCTTCAGAGTTAGCAAGCTTAGTACCCATTTCTAATCGATAAGCCTGCATCAAATCTAACGGACGAAGCAAGCCATAAAGCCCCGATAAAATGCGTAAATGTTGTTGCGCGTAGTCTACCGTTTCGCTATCTAACGTGTAAGCATCAAGTCCGGTATATACATCGCCGTTAAAGGCATACATGGCTTGTCTTGCATTATCTTGCGTAAACGGGGTTGAAAATTCAGCAAATCGATTAGCATTCAATGTAGCTAATTTATCACTTATTTTCATTAGCGAAGATAAATCGGCTGGCGACAGGGTTCTGCACACTTCCATGAGACGCTCGGTGTCATCGAGCATACCGGGTTGTGTAAAGGTGTTCACCGGTACTTTACTTTCGAAATCGAGATTTTTTGCTGGGGACACGACAACTAACATTTCAACTCCTTCAATCAATTACCTCAGTATTGTACCACTTGATACGGGGGAAACGGCAAAATGGCATAAGAAAGACACAAATTGGCTTAACAGAGAAATCCGATTAGCAGTAAATTTATCCAAATCTTACCCAATTCCCATTCCATATATTTAGTGGGTTTGGTATAAATAACGTATTCCATAAATGTTTGATTCAATCAAACCGCAAGACCCTGCTACGCACTGGCGTAACCAACAATTAAAGCTGGCCACACTGGCGAGCTATCCAACGCTTCTAGAGCGCACTGCTGTAGATAGCAAAATGTAGAATACTTAAATTAAAAACAGAGAGAACTATGAGCAATCAGCTAGCTTCATTACGTGATATTACTACTGTAGTTGCCGACACAGGTGACATCGACGCAATTAAAAAATATCAGCCGGTAGATGCCACCACCAACCCATCTTTGCTTTTAAAAGCGGCAGGCTTACCTCAGTATGCCAGCCTTATTGACGATGCGGTTGCATGGGCGAAGCTTCAATCAAATGATGCTGACCAGCAACTTACCGACGCCGCTGACAAGCTTGCAGTTGCTATCGGTAAAGAAATCTCTGGGACTATCCCTGGTCGTATATCGACAGAAGTAGATGCGCGTCTTTCATTTGATAAAGCGGCAACTATTGAAAAAGCCGAGCGCCTAGTTCAGCTATACGAAGACGCTGGTATCGACAAGTCACGCATTCTTATCAAGATTGCGTCAACGTGGGAAGGCATTCAAGCGGCTGAAGAGCTAGAGAAGAAAGGTATTCAGTGCAACCTGACGTTACTATTTAGCTTCGCTCAAGCACAAGCCTGTGCTGAAGCTGGAGTATACCTTATCTCTCCTTTTGTAGGTCGTATTCTTGACTGGTACAAAAAAGCCACTGGTACAGAATCATATGCTGCAGAGGAAGATCCTGGCGTAGTATCAGTAACTAAAATTTACAACTACTACAAAGAGCATGGCTACAAAACTGTCGTAATGGGCGCAAGTTTCAGAAACATTGGTGAAATTCAGGCATTAGCGGGATGTGATCGCCTTACAATTAGCCCTGCCCTTCTTGAAGAACTCGCTAACGAGTCTGGTAAGCTTGAAGTGAAGCTAAAAGACAATGGTGCAACAAAAACACCTGGTGCGCGTTTAACAGAGAGCCAATTCCGTTGGGACATGAACCAAGATGCCATGGCGACTGAGAAGCTTTCTGAAGGTATTCGCAACTTCGCAGCAGACCAAGATAAGCTTGAAACTATGCTTCGCGAGAAACTTAGCGCTTAAGGAAAAGGTAAAACAATGAGTGTTTTAACGTCACTTCCAGAGTTTAAGAAACTTAACGAGCTTGCAGAATCAGTAAAGCACGCTCATATGCGTGACTGGTTTGAAAGCGACCCAAACCGCGCAGATAACATGCAGCTTGAAGCCTGCGGCATCTTTTTGGACTATTCCAAAAACCGCGTTTCACCCGAAGCGCTAACGGGTCTTTTTGACTTAGCCCGTGCGTGTAACGTTGAAGGGCTTCGCGATGCAATGTTTGCGGGCGAGCAAATCAACTCTACCGAAGGTCGCGCTGTACTGCATACCGCCTTGCGTAACTTCTCTGACCGTAAAGTAATGGTGGATGGCAAAGATGTTATGCCTGAAGTACACACTACACTTGAGAAAATAGAAGCGTTTACGTTGTCAGTTCACAGTGGTGAGCACAAAGGCTATACGGGTAAGCCCATAAAGCACATTGTTGCTATTGGTATTGGTGGTTCATTCTTGGGCCCCAAAATTATGACCGAGGCACTTAAGCCACATACTGTAGATGCAGTAAAGGTGCACTTTGTTGCCAACGTTGATGGCTGCCATATTCACGATGTACTCTCAAGTGTCGATTTTGAAGAAACCCTTGTGGTTATGTCTTCAAAATCGTTTTCTACCCAAGAAACACTTCAAAACACCCTAACGGCAAAAGATTGGTTCTTGAAATCGGGCGGTACTCAAGCGGATATTGCAAAGCATTTTGTTGCGGTATCGTCAAATGTGAAAGCGGCGACAGAGTTCGGCATTAGCGCTGACAACATTTTCCCTATGTGGGACTGGGTTGGCGGTCGCTACTCTCTATGGTCGGCTATCGGCCTCCCTATTTCACTGGCGTTAGGTTTTGAGAATTTTAAGGGCTTGCTAGAAGGTGCGTTTGACATGGATACGCACTTTACCACAGCGCCACTTGAGCAAAACATGCCTGTTCTACTGGCGTTACTAGGCGTGTGGTATCGCAACTTCTTTGATGCGCAATCTCATGTACTGTTACCTTACTATCACTACTTGCGCGGCCTTCCTGCCTATGTGCAACAGTTGGATATGGAAAGTAACGGTAAAGAAGTAACGCAAGAAGGTG
>CAYVST010000080.1:0-16660 GCA_964454185.1 uncultured Alteromonas sp. | reverse complement strand
GGGACGATTAATATACAAATTAATTGCTAAACTGCGGATTTCATAAATATTTCACTGCAATGTAACAATGCCTAACGGCCATTTCTCCACGCTACAAACCAACAAAATACGCCCAAAACACCCGTAAATGTAGGGAAATACCACGATATATCATACATTGGCAATATTGCAGACATTAACACAAAAGTAGCGCCTACCACGCTATAGTGAGTGGTCTGAGTTGTTTTCTTTTGCTCTTGCAGCAACGCTGCATGCGCTCGTTGTTGTTGCAGCGGCATACGTTTCATTTGCTGCAAGCTGTCATAGAGCAAATCTGGCATTTCAGGGAGCTTTTCAGACCAGAAAGGTAAGTTAGCTTTCACTTTACCCATCATGGCGCTAAAGCCGATTTGCTCCTTCATCCAGTTTTCTAAAAATGGTTTGGCTGTTTTCCATAAATCCAGTTGCGGATACAACTGTCGACCCAAGCCTTCGATATACAACAAGGTTTTCTGCAACAACACCAGCTGCGGCTGTACCACCATGTTAAATCGACGGGCGGTATTAAAGAGCTGAAGCAACACATTGCCGAAAGAAATTTCTGCCAATGGCTTTTGAAAGATAGGCTCACATACGGTACGTATGGCCATTTCAAATTCATCAATATTCGTGTCTTGCGGCACCCAGCCTGAGTCGGCGTGTAGCTGCGCTACTTTACGATAATCACGATTAAAGAACGCAATAAAGTTCTCTGCAAGATAGCGCTTATCCTCGCGATTTAACGTACCCACAATCCCAAAATCGATAGCGATATATTTGGGGTTTTCAGGGTTTTCTGTAGAGACAAAAATATTGCCAGGATGCATGTCAGCATGAAAGAAGCTATCGCGAAACACCTGTGTGAAAAATACCTCTACGCCGCGTTCGGCCAGCTTTTTCATATTGGTATTTTGTGTCAACAGCGCGTCAATGTTTGATATAGGAAGCCCGTAAATACGCTCCATCACCAACACATTGCTTCTGCAATAATCACTGTAGATCTTGGGCACATATAACGCGTCAGAGCCTTCAAAATTGCGCCCAAGCTGAATACCGTTTGCAGACTCTCTAAGCAGGTCAAGCTCGTCAACGATAGTTTTGCGATACTCCACTACCACCTCAACGGGTCGCAATCGTTTGCCATCGGGTAGCCATCGTTGAAGCACATTAGCTAGACTAAATAGCAATTCCATATCGGCAACAATGGTATCGCGAATGTCAGGACGTAGCACTTTTACTACCACGTCCTCGTTGTTGTTTTTAAGCCTGGCTGCATGCACTTGCGCAATAGACGCTGATGCCAGCGGGGTCTCGTCAAACTCGCTAAACAAATCGCTTAAGTGGTTAATACTCAGTGCACTTTTTACAATTTCTTGGGCGGCTTCAGAAGAAAACGGCGCCACTTTGTCTTGCAGCCTTGCAAGTTCGTTTGCGATGGCAGGCGGCAACAGGTCACGACGAGTAGAGAGCATCTGACCAAACTTAATAAAAACGGGCCCTAGGCTTTGAAGCGCAAGAGTAATGCGTTCTCCGGCTGATTTACCTTTGTGCTTGTTGCGTACCCAAAAAATACTACGACGCATCGCTCGCGCATACCAGGGTAACCACTTTGTTGGAATTAGTTCATCTAAACCATGTTCCAACAATACCTTGTTAATTCGGTACAACCTTACAATACGCATCAAAGGCCCTGTTTACTTAAATTTTTCTTCTAATTGACGAAGTCGTTCATCTAGCCGGTCTGTACTGTCGCGAAGCGCATTTACATCGTCGCTAAAATGCATAACTGCAAGTCGATGTGCGGCAAGCTTCTTCTCTTCCACCACTGTGTTGCCTAAAACGCGCCCTAACGATGACAACACAGACAGCGATTTTTTATGTACTGTCTTTGCCATTTGCACGGTTTGGTGAGCAAACACATCGTTGGTCTTTTGGGAAAGTAATTCCTCTACATCGATATCGAGCTGTTGAAACAACGCACTGACCTGCTGTGCCACGTTCAATTCACCCTCCAAAAATAGGGCTTTTTGCTGAATAAGACGAGTTAGCTGGCTGGTTTCTTTTAACTCTGGTAGCGTGCTCAACGACGTTTTAATGCAACAGTCTTTGCTTCCCATCTGCTTAACCACATGCTCAAAAGTGTCTTGCTCTGTTAGCACATCCACCCTATCTGAAAACGATAACGTAATACCATAAGGTAATGGCGACACAAATGCCGTCAAACGCGCTCCACTAAGACTCTTCAGGCGCTTCTCACTGTCTTCATCAAGAGATAGCAGCTTATTGATTGTCGTCTCAAGTGTGGCAGCCACAAGTGCTGAAGTGGGCATTAAAACTTATAACCTCGATGAAGTGCCACTATGCCACCCGTCAGGTTTTGATAGTCACACTGATCAAAGCCTGCTTCTTCAAACATGCCTTTTAACGTTTCTTGATCAGGGTGCATACGGATACTCTCAGCTAAATACTGATAACTTTCCGCGTCGTTAGCCACTAACTGCCCCATTTTCGGCAAAATGTGAAATGAATACATATCATAGATTTTGCTGAGTTGTTCAGAGGTTGGTTTAGAGAATTCAAGTACCAGCAACCTGCCGCCTGGTTTGAGGACGCGATAGATTGAATTTAGCGCGTTTTGTTTTTCAGTAACGTTGCGAAGGCCAAATGCCATAGTCACCACATCAAAGTGATTATCAGGAAATGGTAATGCTTCGGCATCTGCTTGAACATAGTCAATGTTGCTCACAAGCCCACGGTCACGCAATTTGTCGCGGCCAACCTTAAGCATAGATAAATTGATATCTGCCAGCGTTACGCGTCCTGTAGGGCCAACTAGGCGAGAAAACTTAGCTGTCAGATCTCCCGTGCCGCCTGCAATATCAAGTACTTTATTGCCTGTGCGCACACCGCTGCAATCAATTGTGAAACGCTTCCATAAGCGATGAACCCCCATCGACATGAGGTCATTCATAACGTCATACTTAGCTGCTACCGAGTCAAAAACATTAGCAACAAGCGACGCTTTTTGCTCTTTATCAACTTGTTGGAAACCAAAGTGTGTTGTTTGCTCTGTCGCTGAACCCGATTGCGCATTGGGAGTCTGATTGTCGCTCATGACAGTCCTGTTCTATCAATAATGTATTAAGGTCGAAGTGTATAGGAATGTAGTGGTAAGCAAAAGCTTTATACCGCACCGTTTTGACAATTGCATGCGCTAGATCACACGATTGTTTGTGCCCCAACTAAATGCGACGATAGCGCTGATTTCCTGTAGTGAACGACCACTTTCTTGTTGCCATGTCGCAAAAACATTATTTGCTGCCAATAATGACTTTTTGGTAGTCAACCCACCGTCAATAATCTCATTTTTGCGTAAATAGTCTTCAACATCTCTAGAAAATAAAAAGGTATCAATACCTAAAGAACGCAGCATGTAAGGACCAGTATTTCCGCCAAGCCTAGCGCCTCGCTTCTTGAGGAATTCCCATAATTGGGTGATGTTATCTGCCTCAAAGCTCGCAACAAAGTTACCGAAGCTGCCGTGTTCGCGCGCGATGTCTTTAATCATGATGGCATTGTCTCGCACCGTCATCACTTTTTTGTAGTTTCGCACTATGCGCTTATCAGACGCTTTCTGCTCTAGCATTTCATCAGGCATAAGCAGAACTTTATCGATGTCAAAACCAAAAAATACGGTTTCAAAGTCTGGCCACTTCTTTTCAATCACACGCCAAACAAAACCCGATTGAAACACTTTTTTTGTCATTGCAGCCAAGAAGCGATCGTCACTGATCGCTTTAATTTGGCTTTTACTTAGTGGTGCTTGAAGCATAGCTTCAAGCACTTTATCACCGCCTTTGCGTTCACTTGCACGGCGGTAAATGGAATGAAACGACTCAGCCATAAATACTTAGCCTTTGATGCCGCTGTGGCGAAGCAATGCATCGACTTGAGGCTCGCGCCCTCTAAAAGCAACGAACAGCTCCATAGGTGGCTTGCTGCCGCCCATTTCTAAAATATTCTCGAGAAATTCTCTTCCCGTATCGCGGTTGAAAATACCGTCTTCTTCAAACTTACTGTACGCATCTGCAGACAGTACTTCAGCCCACTTATAGCTGTAATAACCAGCAGCATAACCACCTGCAAAAATATGCCCAAAGCTATTTTGGAAACGATTAAATGAAGGAGGAATAACAACCGACACTTCTTCACGAACACTATCCAACGTGCCCTGTACATCAACAGTGCTTCCTTTCTCGCTATGCAGAAGAAAATCAAACAGACTAAACTCTAATTGACGCACCATTTGCATTGCAGATTGATAGTCTCGTGCAGCCATCATTCGCTCTAGAAGGTCAGCCGGTAAGGGCTCACCAGTCTCATAATGACCAGAGATAAAGCTGAGTGCATCTTCTTCCCAACACCAGTTCTCTAAGAACTGGCTTGGTAGTTCTACTGCATCCCACGGCACACCATTAATGCCAGATACACCAGCGGCCTTCATTTTAGTTAGCATGTGGTGAATGCCGTGACCAAACTCGTGGAACAGTGTTACCACTTCGTCGTGGGTAAATAGTGCAGGTTTATCGCCAACGGGTGCATTGAAGTTACATGTTAGATAAGCAACAGGCAGCTGCAAATCACCATTTTGCATTTCGCGGCGTACTCGGCATTCATCCATCCATGCACCGCCTCGTTTTTTCGCTCGTGCGTAAAGGTCCAAGTAAAAACTACCGCGCAGTGCATCAGTGTCATCGGTAATTGTGAAATAACGCACATCTTTATGCCAAGTATCGACACCAGACTGTTCAACTACTTTAAGGCCGTACAATCGTTGAACAACTTCAAATAACCCAGATAGTACTTTTTCTTCAGGAAAATAAGGGCGTAACATCTCATCAGAAATCGTATACTTTTCTTGCTTCAACTTTTCGCTGTAGTACGGCAAATCCCAAGCTTCAAGCTCAGCAACGCCATGAGTATTTTTCGCATACGCGCGTACTTCATCAAGTTCACGCTCGGCCTGCGGTTTCGAACGTTCAGCCAAGTCGCGAAGAAAACCAATAACTTGCTCTGTTGAGTCTGCCATTTTAGTGGCAAGTGAGCGCTGCGCATAAGTCTCAAAACCTAACAATTCGGCCAGTTCTGTGCGAAGTGTTAACGTCTCTTTAATGACATCTGTGTTGTCCCATTTACCCGCATTTGGGCCCTGTTCTGAGGCTTTTGTCGAAAAAGCGCGATACATCTCTTCGCGCAGCGCACTAGAATCGGCATACAACATGACGGGCAGGTAAGAAGGAAAGTCTAGCGTGAACAACCAGCCCTGTAGGTCTTTTTGATGCGCCGCTTGTGCTGCCGCTTCTAGCGCTGACTCTGGCATTCCGGCTAGTTCATTCTTGTCACTAACGTGTTTTGTCCACCCCATCGTGGCATCCATCACGTTGTTTGAAAACGTCGACGACAGCTCGCTCAGTCTTGCTTGAATTTCGGCAAAACGTGTCTTTTTGTCTTCTGGTAGCGCTACTCCCGACAACGTAAAATCGCGGATGGCATTTTCAATTACCTTTTGTTGTTCAACTGATAACCCAGAAAACTCATCTGATGATTGAAGAGCGACATAAGCATTATAAAGCCCTTCATGTTGCCCTACCCATGTACCGTATTCAGATAACAGTGGTAGAACGGAGTCATGCGCTTCTCGCAACGCATCACTGCTAACTACGCTGTTCATATGCGACACTGGCGAAAACATTTTACTCAGTCTATCGTCAGACTCTTCCAATCGTTGAACTACGTTTTCATACGAAAAGTCTTTAGACGCAACAACGTCGTCAATTTCTCTTTTGCACTTCTCAATGGCTTTTTCGATAGCCGGCTTTACTGATTCTGGCGTAATAGAAGAAAAAATTGGTAGTCCATCTACCATTTCAATTGCTGGTGTCGTCATAAAATGTCCGCTCTTATTTTGATCTAAGAATTATGATGGGGCTTAGCAATGTAAATGCAAGTTTATCTGCACATAATTGACGTGCGCTTGTTTTACTCCTAGCTTTAGTAAAGCGATCACTGCATTACCTGTTTTCTTCAACGGCCATTACGTTCATTTGCTGACAGGCATACTAAGCGGATAGCTTATTCCCTCACCCCAAGAAAATGTCGCAAATGTCGCATATAGTTCTTTTGTCTACTTTGTCACTTATTATCCTCTGTATATACTTTAAGCATTCAGAAACTTTAGGTAGACATATGAAGACGCTTACTTCAGGTGAAATTGCCGCCTACTGCGATGTTAATTTACGCACTGTTATACGCTGGATTGAGAGCGGCAAACTTAAGGGTTTTAAGTTGCCAGGCAGAGGAAACAATCGCGTTCTCGTTGAAGATTTCATCGAGTTTCTGGAACGCCATGGCATGCCTGTTCCCGAGACATTGAAAAACACAATATCAGCGTCTGTTTTGATAGTTGATGATGAAATGCCTGTCGCCAAATCGATTCAACGCGTAGCTAGGCGCGCAGGTTACGATAGTTACATTGCTACAGGGGGTTTCCAAGCTGGCATTATGCTTGGCCAGTACGAGCCTAAAGTAATGACGCTTGATTTAAGTATGCCAGGTATGGACGGATTTAGTGTTATTGACTTCACTAGAAATCAAGGGAAATACAAAGATTTAAAAATTGTGGTGATATCAGCGCTGGACGAAGCAAGTTTAGAAAAAGCGTTGGATGCGGGTGCTGATGCTACACTGCAAAAGCCTTTCTCAAATCACGACTTAACCATGGTGCTTGAGCAATTCATGTCAGTGTAACTGGCATGTTGCCCCTAACGGACAAGGAGCTCTTGTGAAAAACAGCATCAAAGCTACCCAATACGTTGGTTTATTGTTACTTGTTTTTTCGGCGTTAATGAATGTTGCGAAAGCGACACAGACGCAAGCCAAAACCTTTACACTCGGTGTAGTACCCCAGCAGTCACCAAAACGCATGGCCGAGCTGTGGCAACCGCTGATTGACTATGTTGAAGCCGACACAGGGATCCGCATTTCATTTCAAACCTCAAAAGACATTCCTACCTTTGAGGCAAACCTAGCAAAAGGGCTCTACGACATTGCTTATATGAACCCCTATCACTTCGTTGCGTTTAACGACTCTATTGGGTACAAAGCGCTTGCACGCCAAAAAGACAAGGTGATCAAAGGCATTATTGTTGTGCACAAAGACAGTCCAATTCGACTGCTCTCTGAGCTAGCAGGCACCGAAATCGCTTTTCCCGCACCTACCGCTTTTGCCGCTACCATTATTACCAGTGCTGAGCTTCGTAAAAACGCGATTCCATTTACCTCACGCTATGTAAATTCACACGACTCGGTCTACTATGCAGTTAAGCGGAAATTTTTTAAGGCTGGCGGCGGTATTCTTAGAACGCTCAACAGCATTCCTGAAGAGGTCAGGCGCGACATTCGTGTACTGTGGATAAGCGATGGCTTTACGCCACATGCCGTTGCAACACATCCAGATATGGCACAACCCGATAGACAAGCTATTCTTAAAGCATTGTTGGCGTTAACTGACGACTCAAGTCAATCAATAGTGTTAAAAAACTTGGGGTTCGAGGGCTTTATGCCATCCAAAGATAATGATTGGGATGACGTGAGGGCTTTGGGCATTACCTCACTTTCTCGGCCTCATTTCTAGTATAGGGAATTATGCGACTATCTCTCCAAACTAAGACTATTCTGGGTATAGCAACGACAGCCTTATTGTTGTTACTTGTACTTGTAGTGCTGGTATTTAACCTACTTAATGACTTAGTTGAGAATAGCGTAAAAAAATCTGCTGAAACCTCTGTTTCATTGTTTGTTTCTGCAACTAAGAATGCGTTTTTAAGCTACGACCTGGCCTCATTAGAAGCAGATGTCGCTGAGATTTTAACCAACCCCAACATTGCCTTTGTGCGCGTGAAAGATAAGTACGACCGTATATACGTAGAGAAAGGCGAGGTTAACGCCATTAATCGACCTTTCCGTGAAGACAGTAGCGTGCTAACGGCACGTGATGGCATTTACGATGCACGTGCTCCCATAATGGTAGATTCAACGTTATACGGCTATGTGGAAATTGGATTGAATATTGCCTCGGTTACTGACTCTGTTTCTCGTGTTCGTAAATGGACACTAACCATCGCGTTCATCGAATTTATTCTTATCGGCGTTTGCTCTGCCATTCTTGGTTCATATCTGATGTCTCAACTTAAGCGACTTCACCAAGGCGCACTCCACTTAGGTAATGCCATTGATAAAAACGACTATAAAGAAGTGTTTATTACCGTAAAGGGTGACGATGAACTCAGTGACTTGGCTGAAGCATTCAACCAGCTTGTTGAAAAACTAAAAGAAGAAAATGAACAGCGACAACAAGCCCAAGAAGATTTAACCGAACTCAACGCCCTGCTTGAGGTGAAAGTAAAAGACAGAACAGCACTACTTCATCGCAGAAACGCACAGCTAGAAGAAGCGAATAAAAACTTGAAAGAAACACAGGTTCAGCTTCTTCAGGCAGAAAAAATGGCATCTGTAGGGCAACTTGCTGCGGGTGTCGCTCATGAAATTAATAACCCCATAGGCTTCGTTAGCAGTAACGTAGCGACCTTATCCGATTATGTCACTACCTACCAAACGCTGTTTACAACGCTTGAATCAATTGCCAACACGGAAGATAAAGCAAAGCAACAAAGCGCATTAATGGCATTTAAAGCGCTACTTATTAAGCACGACATGGCATTTATCAACGCAGACATTGGCGATTTACTCGACGACTCTCAAGAGGGTCTGCAGCGGGTAGCGGATATTGTAAAAGGTTTAAAACTATTTTCGCGCATCGATACCGATGAGATGCAGCAGCACAACCTAAATGACTGTGTGAAAACCACGCTTGCCATGGTAAACAATGAACTCAAGTATACGTGCACGGTACAAACTCAACTGGGCGATATCCCCGAAATTGCCATGAATGTGGGCAAAGTGTCGCAAGTCATCACCAATTTATTGATAAACGCTGGGCAAGCAATTGAGAGTACCGATAAACAAGGCACCATAACGATAACTACAAAGGTCGAAGGCGACTTTGTTATGCTTGTTATTACAGACACCGGTTGCGGTATCGAGCCCAGTCATCTCGATAAATTGTTTAATCCGTTTTTTACCACTAAGCCGGAAGGACAAGGTACAGGCTTAGGCCTATCTATTTCATACGGTATCGCGCAAGAACACGGCGGTACGCTGTCGGCTTCAAGCGATGGGGAAAGGGGCAGTCGCTTTGAATTGGCACTCCCTTTAGTACAAAAAGAGCAGTCTGTGAACGGAGGCCGCGAGACGTTATGATACCGAAAAACTATTCACAACAAGAAGACTGTGAAACAAACAGTTATATGCGCAAATTGACTTTAAGGACATGCAAACCATGACTGAACCCAGTGCGGAAAGTAGTACAGAAAATAGCGTGAACTACACTGTTTTATTTGTCGATGATGAGCCCAATATTTTGCGTGCAATAAAGCGTGCTCTTTTTACCATGGACATTACGTTACTGCTAGCGGAGAGCGGCGCACAAGCACTTGAAATTTTGGAACAGCATCATGTACATGTGGTAATTTCCGATATGAAAATGCCCCAGATGTCTGGCGCTGAATTACTTGAGCAAGTTGCGATTAAGTACCCAGAAACGTTTCGCGTTGTGCTAACAGGGTATGCTGATATTGAGTCAACAATTAAAGCAGTCAATCAAGGCAAAATACACCGCTACATGCAAAAACCATGGGACAACCAAGAACTTATTGCATCGGTGGAAGAAGGGTTAGAGCGCGTAAAGCTGAAGGCTGAAAATGAGCGACTGCAAAAACTTACTCGCCTACAAAATAAGAAACTTAAAGACGTAAACGCATCTCTAGAGCAAATGGTGAATAAACGTACACGTCAAATAAAAGCGGCGCTCAACAAAATTGAAAAGCACAACATGGCCATGGAACAGGTGCTTTTTAACGTAATTAGCATAAACCCGCACATTAACGGTAAATTTGCCATTGAAGTTAGTGAGCTTGCTACAAAATTGGCACGCACAGCGCAGTTAGAAAAAAACGAAGTCAAACAGATTCGCTACGCAGGCCTTATTTGCGAGATTGGCGTTTTAGGCCTTGAAACCGATGACTTTCTTGGTCCATTTTCAAAGTTAAATTACCAACAACAACAAAACTATCTGTCGCAAACCAAGCAGGCGGCGCTAATTCTTGCACCCGCACACGAACTTCACCCTGTATCAGATATTATCGAATTCCAGTTTGAGCACTACAATGGCTCTGGCCTCAATAAGATGGTAGCCAAAGAAATTCCAGTAGGTGCGCGAATAATTGCCATTGCGAGAGACTACTGGCGCTTAGTGACAGGCAGAATGGCGGGAACAGAAATGTCCCCTCGCGATGCCAAAGCAGAAATGAAAAAACACAGGAACACTCGCTACGACGGCGACTTCCTTGATTTACTGCTTGACGCCGATGATGTCTCAACATCAAAGCTTTTAAATACTTCTCTAAAAGCCTCTGAACTTAAGCCGGGTATGATGCTGTCGCAAAATCTATACAACGACAGCCACATACTTATACTCCCTGAAGGACACGTGTTTACCGCTGCAACCATTCAAAAGCTCAATCATTTCGAGCAAGAACGAGGTAAACCATTTAGCATTCACGTTGAATCTGAGGAAGTGATAGACTCGAGTGGTGAAGAGTAAATGCCTAAAACAACTCGATTTTAGGCTTTGCCTTTTATTTGCAACGTTCCATCCCCATGATCCATTGAAATGATAAAACGACGCTTCCGGTCTTGTGTGGATAAACGCAATATGCGGCAGTTTCAAAAGGCGAGGACAAAACGCCCTGCCTAATCGACTTAGAAGGTTCCTGATATGAAACATTTTGATTATATCTGTATCGGCGGAGGCAGCGGCGGCATTGCATCAGCCAACCGTGCGGCCAAGCATGGTAAAAAGGCAGCAATTATTGAAGCCAAAGATATTGGTGGCACCTGTGTAAATGTGGGTTGCGTACCTAAAAAGGCCATGTGGTATGGAGCACAAGTCGCAGAAGCAATTCATCGCTACGCGCCTGAGTATGGTTTTGATGTTGCTTTAAATCACTTTAGCTGGGACGGCTTAATTGCCAGCAGACAGGCTTACATTGAGCGTATACACGCATCATACGACAGAGTACTGACAGCAAATGACGTGACGCTTATTCACGGTTTTGCAAAATTTATCGACAACAACACCGTTGAAGTTGATGGAGTTCAGTATACTGCTGATCACATCACCATTGCAGTGGGTGGCCGCCCAGTTATTCCTGACGTACCAGGCGCCCAGCATGGTATCGATTCCAACGGTTTCTTTGAATTAAAAGTGCAACCAAAGCGCGCTGTGGTTGTTGGCGCTGGATATATAGGCGTTGAGCTTGCCGGTGTTTTACACGCATTGGGAACAGAAACACATTTAGTCGTGCGCAAACACGCACCGCTGCGTAACTTTGACCCGCTTATCCATGAAACTCTGGTAGACATGATTCATGCCGAAGGCTGCAAGTTACACAACCATGCCAGCGTTGAAAAGGTAGAAAAAGCTGACGACGGTGAGCTTTCTATATTCCTAACCAATGGAGAAGTGATTAAAGCTGACTGCCTAATTTGGGCAATTGGTAGACAGCCTTCCACAGATAAAATCGACATTGAAAATACTGATGTCGAATTACACGAAAATGGCACCGTTAAGGTGGATAAATATCAAAATACAACGGCAAAAAATGTCTATGCTGTAGGCGATATTACTGGCGAAGCAGAGCTTACGCCTGTTGCCGTAAAAGCTGGTCGCCTGTTAAGTGAGCGTTTGTTTAACAATCAAAAAGACGCACACATGGATTACTCTATGATCCCAACTGTTGTATTTAGCCACCCGCCAATCGGCACTATGGGGTTAACCGAACCTGAAGCCATCGAAGAATACGGCGAAGACAACGTGAAAGTATATACCTCCAGCTTCGCGTCGATGTATACCGCGGTTACTCGTCACCGTCAGATAACCAAAATGAAATTGGTATGTGCAGGTGACGACGAAAAAGTAATTGGCCTGCACGGCATCGGCCATGGCATGGATGAAATACTACAGGGTTTCGCAGTGGCTATTAAGATGGGTGCCACCAAAGCCGACTTTGATGCGTGCGTGGCTATTCACCCTACCAGTGCAGAAGAGTTTGTAACGATGACATAAAGTCAGAACGATACGAGCAACGTTATGTTGTTCGTTATCTCTGCAAGTCTTTTAATGGGGCTGTTTCTTTGTTTCAGCCTTTTTTTCGACTAAAAAATACTAACAAGCATTCATTTTAAAGCTCTAACACCTTCGCAATATACATATGTAGTTTTTGTTTACCCTTCTACTTTATCTCACTCTAAAAACCATATATGTTAGGTCAATAATTCACCGACTTATTCAGCTCACTTGCATTCAGTGAGTAATCGCTCCCCCAGTTGCATCTTATTCATTGAGCAAATGCTATCTCATAAAAGTTAGGAGAAATCTGTAACTCCCAAAACCAATGCTTAAGAATTCAGAATTTTTAACGGAATGTGAAAATATTTAGCTTAACCAGGAAATCCAACGCAGAAAGTTCCTGTAAAGACAGGTTTTAAATTTGGTACAACATATAAGGACGTAATATCGTGACAAACTCTATAACCATTTATGCAGATCCAGACTTCAAAGGTAAAAGCACCACATTAACCATCGGTGACTATCCGAATATTTCATATAATCCAGGGGATGATAAGATAAGTTCAGTTGCAGTAGCGAAAGACTGGTATGTACAACTGTTCGAACACCCCGGATTTAGAGGCAACTCAATATTTTTGTTCGAGGGAGGAGCAAAAAAACTTCCTGGGTGGGACGACCGTATTTCATCGCTGAAGGTTTTTAAATACCCAGGAAATTTTTTACCCTTAGTAGAATTTTTCGAACATCCCAAATGTGAAGGTTTCAGGCAAACACTTGCTTGCCCTGGGCAATCGATGGCCTTTGACTATCCCTTTGTACGAGACGATAAAATAACGTCAATAAAAGTACCTGAGGCAACTAGGATTATTATTTATAAAGATCCCGGCCTTAAGGGGGACAGTTACGAGTTAGGTCAAGGCGAACATGATCTGCGTCACTACGGGTTTGATGACTGTATTTCGAGCGTTGAAATTGTAAGAACAAACCTAACCCTCGTAAACGTTGAATATTCAGAAGAATCTGAGCGCGCAAACAATGGTACTCCAAAAGCGCTTGTGGAAATCGGGAACAATGACTCAGACCAAACACACGTAATTGAAGTGCAGCTAACTAACTCACAATCTAGCACTGTTACTCGTATTTGGAATCAAGCTTCTACTCTCGGAAACTCTGTCAGTCTAAGTACGAGCGCGCAGGTTTCAAATGGTATTATAAGCTCAGAAATTTCAACCACAATCACCTCAACAATGGAAGAAACGATAACTGTTGGAGAAGAAGAAAGCGCGACTGAGACCACAACCTTTCAAAAAGCTGTACACATGACTGTCCCACCACGCCATACTGCTAAAGCTACCATTATGCTGACTCCTAAGACCTATGTAGTTAACGCCTATTACACGTTTAAATATGAAGGTTCAAACTTAACGGAGAAAGCACATGCCACCATTTTTGTTGATACATATCAGCGAGGAGAGACTGTTATAACGACCACCCCTCATTCGATAGATGATGGCAGTGAAGTTACTGTGTAAAGCACAAAGGCAAACCGACAAGCTTTTTTAAGTAATTTACGCCAAACGGAGTCTTCGCTTTTTCAGAAGCTGTATGTGGCATATGAAAGCCCAGTCTCAAAATGAGAGCGGGCTTTTTATTTTCATGTAATCCTTAATCAAGTGAGCAACAAAAAATTCAAAGCGTTCCCTCACAGTAGAGACGTCAAGATTGAATGTAGTTTTAAGCAGTCAATAACTCAACTTTGCAGTTGGAAAAAAGCACTCATTCATTCAAACGTTTCATCATTTCATCAGCCCACAGCTGGGCACGCCAGTAACATTCGTGCATTGCTTTTGAAAAACCATTAACAGACGAATCATTCTCGCCAGTCAATGGCCCAACGCTCTCGTATTGTTTTACCATAGTAAGAATGCTAACCCTAGAAATGCTGGTGCCTAAAATATCATCGCGCAGTTTAGCGGGTAGTTTTATTGAATCTATTATGGTTTGCAAATCGATTTCTAAAAGCGCATCAAGCCCTGAAAAAAGACCTATTAAAAAATAATCATGAGGTGAACTTTTACCACAAGCGGCTGCATACAGTTCACAGGCCTTTGCACGCGCCAGTAGTACTCTAAAAAGCTCTGATGGTTGACTTGAAACCGAAACTAACGAAAGAATTAGCACCCATTGCCTTACCTCATCTATTCCAAGAAGAATAACAGCATCCCTAACACTGGTTATTACTCTTTTAAATGAATAAGCCGTGCTGTTTACAATTTTAAGTAGACTCATTAAAAGACTAGGTGCAGCACTAATTAGATCTGCAATGTCGTCAACATTTACATCCTCATGACTAAGCGTAGCGACCAGATTAAGGAGTATTTGTTTATCACCCTCTATCTTTTTACCAGATATAAGCTGAGGGCGTTCCAAGTGATAGCCTTGAAATAGTTTAAAGCCCAACTTTTTGCACAAATCAAACATCGCCAATGATTCAACTTTCTCAGCAAGCAGGATTTTGTTGTGCGGAAGTAAAAATTTTAGGCCTCGCGAAAGCTCTCTCTCTGTCTTTCCCAGTACGTCCACTTTGATGAACGATGATATGGCAATAAGCGCGTCTTTACCTTTTTCAAACTCATAGTCGTCCAAAGCGAACTTAAAGCCTTTGCTTCTTAGCTTATTGAGTGCTTCCAATACGGCTTGGGTAGGCCGAACAGTTTCTAAAATTTCAAGAACAATATCTTGCGGGTTAAACGGAATAAATGGGTCAGATAAAATAAACTCTTCATCTATATTCAAAAACACTGGCTTATCAATTGTACCGCCTTCACTGACAATCGCATTGCAATGGTTAACCAAAACCGTACTAGTTGCTTGAGCGCCAGTTAACAGCTCGTTGTGTTCTCCTCTATACAGCAGTTCAAACGCGACAACCTTGTGATTGGCGCTGTAAATTGCTTGTCTAGCAAACATGATAGGGTGTGACACAGTGTCAAAATTCCGAATTTAAAGTGCAACATCTACCAAAAACTATGCGCCAGATGTTAATTAAAAGAAAGATTGAATTGTTAAATTTGATACAAAGTCTAATTTAAAACAACCGCGACAATGATCTATAAGATACGATAGAAAGAGTCATCTTATTGTTTTAATTGTCATTTAAGAATAGAACAAGCAAAATTTCATAAAGCCGCCAACATCAATCCTTTTTTTGTTAGTGGCATTTTCACAATAGTTGCACTATTTAATATATTCAACAGTCGTAACATGAGTTGTCGCACTACTGAAAGGGCTTTTTGCAACATGGTATAACCAGTATTAATAAGATGGAGAAGTGGGACGGGATGAGCAACTCAAAGCAAAACTTGTTGCAGCACTGTGTGGAAAAGGTAAGCCGTATTAGTCGCGCTGAGTTTGTTGTTGGTTACACTGTGAACAATGAGCTGCATCCCTCTTATTTGGACCTAGAAAGCGAAACCTTCGCCCTAAACTGTCGTGACGTAGTGGCAAATGAATTATCGCTGGACTTTGTGCGGACAGTTTACAGCACTGAGCCATGCTTTAGGGAACAAACAAAGATTGAAAGTGAAGACGAGATAGCTAACCTTGGGCATCAACTGCCGCCACATGTTTATAATCTTCGCTATATACCATTGACTGATAATCACTCTATGTTCGCTGCGATCTTTATTATCAACTTTCCTAAATCCAGTTTAAAATCGAGTTTAATAGACCTTTCCCCTTTTTTGGCAGCAAGCATTAGCCTATTCAGAAACCGAAGAAATACTAACACTCTTCATAAAAACGCCATTCAAAATGCCCCGCTACGTGGCGATAACTTAGTAGAAACCATACTCACTCACACCTTTCACCCTGTTATCATCTTCACCGATGTTTTTAAAGTAATTAAGACCAATGCCGCGGCGCACGACTTTTTCAAGCAAAGCATAGACCGCGGATGGTCGGCTGCAGATGCCTTATTTGAGAAACATTTGCCATCTCTGGCTGAAAGTATCTTCCAATCTATCGGGCGCTTTAGCTATTTGAAACATTTAGATAGAAATCAATGGAAACGCTGCGAATTCAAGGTAAACCAATATCAACACCAAATTGTTGACGTGTTATTGTTTGACGTTAAAGTTGCTGATATGCAGTGTTTCGGCATAATGATTAACCTCCTCTATGAACAACCTGACCAACACGAAATACACCAAGCATCGATACAGCGCTTCAACGCGCTCACCCGCCTTTTACCGGTGGCCATTTTGCAGTTTGATTCAGCAAGGAATTGTACGTATGCAAACGAAACCTGGTCTAAATTTACGGGTTCAAGGCAGG
>CAYVST010000079.1:0-16682 GCA_964454185.1 uncultured Alteromonas sp. | reverse complement strand
GTCCAGAAAAACAACGCAGTGCATGTATTGTTGTGGGTGTCTTTGAGCCGCGCCGTCTAACGGCAGTGGCTGAACAGCTAGACGAAATCAGTGAAGGGTATATTAGCAACTTATTACGCCGTGGAGACCTTGAGGGTAAAGCGGGCCAAATGTTGCTGTTACACAATGTTCCAAATGTACTGAGCGAGCGCGTCCTTCTTGTTGGTTGTGGTAAAGAGCGTGAACTTGATGAACGCCAGTACAAGAACATAATTGCAAAGACGATTAAAACATTGAACGAAACGGGTTCAATGGAAGCAGTGTGTTTCTTAACTGAATTACATGTTAAAGGCCGCGATACCTATTGGAAAGTGCGCCAAGCAGTAGAAGCGACTGAAGATACGCTTTATACCTTTATGCAGCTTAAAACCAAAAAAGGCGAGCCTCGTCGTCCGCTGCGTAAAATTGTATTTAATGTGCCTACTCGCCGTGAACTAACGGTAGGAGAGCGTGCCGTTGAGCATGGCCTTGCTGTATCTCGCGGTGCAAAAGTAACCAAAGATGTGGCAAACATGCCGCCAAATATCTGTAATCCAGAATATCTGTGGCAACAAGCACAAGAATTGGCTAGCCAATACGACAGCGTTACTGCTGAAGTGGTTGATGAAACCCAAATGGCTGAGCTTGGCATGCAGGCGTATCTCGCCGTTGGTCGTGGTTCTGACAACGAAAGCATGATGAGTATTATGCACCATCGTGGTGGCCCTGCTGATCAAGCGCCTATTGTCCTTGTGGGTAAAGGTCTGACGTTCGATTCAGGCGGTATTTCAATTAAGCCTGGCGAAGCCATGGATGAAATGAAATACGATATGGGTGGTGCAGCAGGGGTACTTGGTACCATGCATACCATTGCGGCTTTGAATTTGCCGATTAACGTTATTGGCGTACTTGCTGGCTGTGAAAACATGCCAGACGGCAAATCGTATCGTCCAGGCGATATTCTAACGACAATGTCGGGCCAAACGGTTGAAGTGTTAAACACGGATGCCGAAGGCCGTTTAGTGCTATGTGATGCGCTAACTTATGTTGAGCGTTTCGAGCCAGAGTTGGTAATCGATGTAGCCACCCTTACGGGCGCGGCCATTATCGCGCTTGGTCACCATGCAACGGCGGTGATGAGCACACACAACCCACTAGCACACGAACTACTTAATGCATCAGAGCAAAGTTCAGATCGCGCATGGCGTTTACCGCTATGGGACGACTATCAAGAGCAGCTTGAAAGTCCGTTTGCTGACATGACAAACCTAGGCGGTCGTCCTGCTGGTTCAATTACGGCTGGCTGTTTCTTGTCGCGCTTCACTAAAAAATACAACTGGGCGCACCTTGATATAGCCGGTACGGCATGGCGCAGCGGCAAAAACAAAGGCGCAACGGGCCGTCCAGTGCCTATGCTGTCTCAGTTCTTGATGAACCGCGCTGACATCAAGTTAGAGGACTAATTATTCATGCCACAGGTTATTTTTTATCAACTTACCAGTAGTGACAACGGTGTGGCAGGCCGCGCCAGTGAAGTGATTGCATCGGCATACGCTAATAAACAAAAAATTAGCGTGTTATGCGACACACAGGCGCAAGCTGAGCAGGTTGATGAATTGTTGTGGCAGCTACCGTCAAATCGTTTTGTTCCTCATAACCTTTATGGTGAAGGTCCACAAACGGGCACGCCGGTAGAAATTTGTTGGCAACCACAACAGGTAGCCAGACGACAAATGGTGGTGAATGTGGGCTCTGGCATGGTGCCTTCGCCTAATCAGCACCGTCAGATTATTGATTTTGTACCCGTGGATGAAAATGCTAAACAAGCGGCGCGGGTAAGATATAAAAACTATCAGCAAGCTGGGTGTAATATGCAGTTTAAATCTGCATAAGTTTTTCGCATCTAGCTTCAATTTGAGAGTAAGTAATGGATAAAACCTTTGAACCGCAGTCCATCGAGCAGCAATGCTATAAGTCATGGGAAGATGCGGGTTTATTTAAAGCTTCAGGCAGTGGCGACCCATATTGTATTTTGCTTCCGCCACCCAACGTAACGGGTAGCCTTCATATGGGCCATGGTTTCCAACAAACCATTATGGATGCCCTTACTCGTTATCACCGCATGAAAGGTGACAACACGCTTTGGCAAGTGGGTACAGACCACGCGGGTATCGCAACACAAATGGTCGTTGAGCGTCAGCTTAACGCACAGGGCAAGACTCGTCACGATTTAGGTCGCGAAGACTTCATCAAGAAAGTGTGGGAATGGAAAGAGCACAGCGGCGGAACTATCACCGGCCAAATGCGTCGTTTGGGTACGTCACCTGACTGGTCTCGCGAAGTGTTCACCATGGACGAAGACCTGTCTAAAGCTGTGACAGAAGTATTCGTGAAATTGCACGAAGAAGGCCTTATTTATCGCGGAAAGCGTTTGGTAAATTGGGACCCAGTGCTTCACACTGCGGTATCAGACCTAGAAGTACTGAACGAAGAAGAAGACGGCCACATGTGGCACATGCGCTATCCGTTAGCGGATGGCAGCGGTGAGCTAGTGGTAGCGACTACCCGCCCTGAGACTATGCTAGGTGATACAGCGGTTGCAGTACACCCAGATGACGAGCGCTATCAAGACTTCATCGGCAAAGAAATTAAGCTGCCTATTACTGGCCGTTTAATTCCAGTAATTGCTGATGACTATGTCGACCAAGAATTTGGCACAGGCTGCGTTAAAATTACGCCAGCTCACGACTTCAACGACTACGACATGGGTAAGCGTCACAACCTACCTATGATCAATATTCTTACCGACGATGCGAAAATTAACGATGATGCGCCAGAAGCATACCGTGGTTTAGATCGCTTCGACGCGCGTAAGCAAATTGTTGCAGACCTAGAAGCACAAGGTTCACTGGTTAAGATTGAACCACATAAGCTAAAAGTGCCGCGCGGCGACAGAACCGGTGCAGTCATCGAGCCATACCTAACTGACCAATGGTATGTTGCCGTTGAGTCGCTTGCAAAGCCTGCTATTGAAGCAGTAGAAAGTGGCGAAATTCGCTTTGTACCAGAGAACTGGAACAAAACGTATTACCAGTGGATGCACAACATTCAAGACTGGTGTATTTCACGTCAGCTGTGGTGGGGACACCGTATTCCTGCGTGGTACGACGAAAATGGTAACGTTTTTGTTGGTCGCACTGAAGAAGAGGTACGTGAAAAGCATGGTCTTGGTAATGGCGTTACCCTTTCACAAGATGACGACGTCCTTGATACTTGGTTCTCTAGTGCACTTTGGCCATTCGCAACTATGGGCTGGCCAGAAGAAACACCAGTTCTTGAAACGTTTGTTCCGTCTTCAGTATTGGTAACGGGCTTTGACATCATCTTCTTCTGGGTTGCCAGAATGATCATGATGACCAAAAAGTTCACTGGCAAGATCCCGTTTAAAGATATTTATATTACCGGCCTTATTCGCGATGAGAACGGCGACAAAATGTCAAAGTCGAAGGGCAACGTGCTTGACCCAATCGATTTGATTGACGGGATTGATATTGAGTCGTTAGTGACTAAACGCACCGCGGGTATGATGCAGCCCCAGCTTGCTGAAAAAATTGCCAAGCGTACTCGCAAGCAATTTCCTGATGGAATTCAAGCCTACGGTACCGATGCATTACGCTTTACCTTTGCCGCGATGGCGTCAACCAGCCGCGATATCAACTTTGATATGGCCCGTGTTGAAGGCTACCGTAACTTCTGTAACAAAATTTGGAATGCATCGCGTTTTGTATTAATGAACACAGAAGAGCACGATACAGGTCGTGACGGCGGCGAGATGGTGCTTAGTATGGCCGATCGCTGGATTTGGGCGAAGTTCCAACAAACGCTGGTTGAGTTTGAAAAGGCCCTTGAAGACTATCGTTTCGATATTGCTGCGCAAACCGTTTACGAGTTCACCTGGAACCAGTTCTGTGACTGGTATCTAGAGCTGACTAAACCTGTGCTTAATAATGACGCTAGTACCGAAGCAGAGAAGCGTGGTACTCGTCATACGCTAATCAATGTACTTGAAAGCCTGCTTCGCTTGTTGCATCCGCTTATGCCATTTATCACCGACACTATTTGGCAGCGTGTCGTGCCGTTAAGTGCGCTTAAAGTAGAAGAGGGCGCAAGCATTATGGTTCAGGCATTCCCTGAAGTTGATGCTGCGAAGCAAGACGACAAAGTGCTTGCCGACATCGAGTGGGTGAAGAAGTTTATCGTAGGTATTCGTAATATCCGTGGTGAAATGGATATCTCTCCAAACAAACCACTTAATGCGCTACTTAAGAACGTAAGTGATGAAGATGCGCGTCGTCTTGATGCCGCTAAAGCATTTCTTGATAAGCTTTCTAAACTTGAAACCGTCACGGTGTTGAAAGACGGTGAAGAAGCGCCAGCAAGCGCAACAGCACTTGTGGGTGAAATGGAAATTCTTATCCCAATGGCAGGGCTTATCGACAAAGACGCGGAACTTGCCCGTATTACCAAAGCCATGGAGAAAATCGAGAAAGATGTATCTCGTACTCGTGGAAAATTGGGTAACGAGAAGTTCGTTAGCAATGCTCCAGAAGCAGTCATTGAAAAAGAACGCGCTAAGTTAGACGAGGGCGAAAAAGCCCTAGCCAAACTTAAAGAGCAGTTCGAGACAATTCAGGCGCTGTAATATTTGGCAACTGTGCTAGTCGAAAAAAGGGCTGTCTTATAGACAGCCCTTTTTGTTATTTCCAGTCATCCACACCGTATTTCTTCAAAATGGCGTCTAATTCACCACTGGCTCTCAAGCGTGTGACTGTGGCGTCTATGTCGTTTGCAAGTGACACAGACACGTCTAAATCAGGGGTAAAGGCAACGTACGCATACATGGGCGCTGTGCAGCCCGCTTTCTTAATATTCTTTATATTTTGGGCCTTTATAGCATGTTCTACTACTCGACTAGTCTCTATAAAAGCATCTATTCGGTTTACTTGAAGTAGTCTAAGTAAGGTTGATAATGAGGCTTTGTCTTCTCCAGAAACCTTTAAAATATTCTTTTTGCTGTTTTGGGCTACGTAATCATCAATTTCACCATAATGGTAGCCATTGGTAACGCCCAGAATAATATCATTTAACGATTCAGTAGACTGGTAGTGAAAGGGGGCTCCTGCATTAATGAAGAAGCAATTCTGTGCCATAGCGATTGGTTCATCAGGGTAGACGAGGTCTGGAGCATCATCCTTAAACACAGCGACTAGGCCATCTATTTGTCCCGAACGCGTTGCACTGACTTGACGTATAAATGGCATTTCAGCAAAGGTCAATGCCCAGTTATGCTCGTTCGCGACCGCTTGCAAAATTTCTATGCTTAATCCGGGGTTGGTCGGCAGCACAGAACCATTCTCTGTGAAAATAAAGGGGCGCCCATCACCTGTGCCTATTACAACACGGCGCCTTTCACTTGCTTCAGTGGGCGTAGGGATGCTTAATAATAAACAAAATAAATAAACGGCGTATTTAAAATGCCAGTCCACGTTAACCTCATTGAATGGCAGATTGCTTCTCAACAGTGGCAGATTTCAGATAATGCATCAAGAGTGAAATTAATGATTTTTGTTTAATGGGCTTGGTGAGGTAGTCATCCATGCCGGCATCCATGGCGTTTTGTTTATCTTCTTTCATGGCATTGGCTGAAAGTCCAATAATAGGTATCTGCTTAAATCCCTTTTCTCTCAACGATATTGTTGCTTCATAACCATCCATAACCGGCATTTGCACATCCATCAAAATAAGGTCGTATTGTGGGGAGTTCTCAATCTTTTGAACGGCTTGTTTACCGTCTTCAGCAATATCAAACGTAAGCCCTAAGTTTGTTAACATTTCACCCGTTACAAGTTGGTTAATATTATTATCCTCGACCAGCAGTATATGCCCTTCGAGTTTTGCATCGTGACCACTTTCTTCTGCTTCGAGGTCAGATGACGGCTCGTCGTTTCGCATTACTTGATTGACAAATCGTTCGAATTGAGCAGGCGTAAATGGGTGAATAACAAGGGGGCCTTTCCACAGTGAGGCATATTTTGACTGCAATGCACTACCGGCGCTTTCAATTACCAAGCCCACCGATTTTCCTTCTTCAACTAGC
The DNA here is from genome assembly GCA_964454185.1 of uncultured Alteromonas sp. Classification (GTDB taxonomy): domain Bacteria; phylum Pseudomonadota; class Gammaproteobacteria; order Enterobacterales; family Alteromonadaceae; genus Alteromonas. Next base: position 10,507 of record CAYVST010000079.1, on the reverse strand, counting down.
GCATTGAGCCACGCTATGTTCTTTCTAAATACACTGAATTCAGGGATATCGACCAAGATTTGTTCGGGCAATGATGCCACTTGCTTTGCGAGTTCCATCGATAGTACTGCACTGTCAGCAAGTTTGATTTGTTCGCAATAGCTGTTGGGCAACAGTTTACTTTCGGTTATGTATAAACTGCCGCTGGGTAACTGAGGAGCTTGTTCCAGTACGCCATATTGATTATTCAGTATTTTCAATGGCAATGTGACCTCAAACATACTGCCTTTGCCCATTGTAGACGTTGCGTGAAGATGTCCGTGCATAAGCTCGGTTAACTGGCTTACTATAGCTAGCCCCAGTCCCGTGCCGCCATATTTTCTATTAGTAGAACCATCTGCCTGGGTAAATGGATTAAAAATTCGAGCGAGTTGAGATTGACTCATGCCAATACCCGAGTCAGTGATCCGCATAGTGAGCGACAGCATGTTGTCATGTTCATCAACGTCGCCATCAAACTCAATATTAATTCTACCTTGCTCTGTAAACTTCACGGCATTGTTGCCAATGTTCATAATGATTTGAGCAATACGCAATGGGTCGCCAATAACTTGAGGAGGTATCTTTGGGTTCACCGTAAAATGTACTGATAAGTTCTTTTCCTTTGCTCGTAGGGCAATAACGGCAATAAGGTTGTCAAACAGCGAATGTAGCGAAAAGCTCACCTCTTCTATTTTTAATTTGCCTGCTTCGATTTTAGAAAAATCAAGTATGTCGTTAATAACACTCAGTAATATTTGACCTGAGTAAGCAGCTTTATCTAAATACCCTTTTACAGTTGGGTTAAGCTCTTGGTTTTGTGCAAGTTCAATTAAACCAATGATGCCATTCATAGGTGTACGGATCTCATGGCTCATGTTAGCCAAAAACATGCTTTTCGACGCGGTAGCCTGCTCAGCCTTCATTTTTGATTCGGTAAGCGCTTTGTTGAGACCCTCTAGCTGTGCGTTCATGTTCTGCGCTTCGGTTAAGAGCTTTTCGGTTTGACGATTTTTGTCGCTAAACACCAATGCCGCTTTTGCCAAATTGCCAATCTCATCTTGTCTGCTACTGCCTGGGATATAAGAAATTTGAACCCCTTCAAGCAGCTTATTAAAGACTTCCGTAATTGAGCGTATAGGCCCTAACATACGCATTGTAGTAAACAGGGCAGCGATAAGTGCAAGCAAAATAGCAAACAACGAAAATAGCTCCCCATTTTGCTGAGTGTTTTTAGCTAATGCGTAAGTGCGCTTGGTCGCCTGTTCTGACTCATCGGTTACTTTATTGGCAAGCTCCCCACTTAAGTACAAAAATTCATTGGCTGAACCTGCCATTACCACATTCACAAGGAAGAGGTTTCCTTGAGTTATTTGAGTGAGCTTGAAAAAGTCGGATTTTGCTTTTTCAGTCAGTCTGAAAATACGTCCTTGCACAGCGTCATCATTTGATAAAGGAAGTGACTGAAAAGTATTAAGGGCATCGTTAAACGACGTTGTGTACTTGATATCAGGCTTAGACAAGTATTTTAGCATGGCATTTTCTGCTCGAAGTAAAAGCGTTAATGCGCTATCAATGGATGCTTCGTTAAGCACGTTTCGGTCTAAGGCATCTTGTAGAGTACGCTCTAGCGTTGTTATACCTGATAAAGTGCCAGACGCGACGAGATTATCACGTTCAGATCGCGCATCAACCACTTGATTAAAGTTCTCTTGATAAGCGTTAAGGTGGTCACGCATACGCGTAAGAATATCGTCGTCAGCTTGTACCTCTGGAGAGTCAGCTTGTTCGAGCTCATCGAGTTTCGCGTTGATTGTCACCATTAGTCTACCGAACCGTGTAATAGCTGACTGGCTCGCATTTTCTTTAAAAATGAGAACATTGCGCTGCAAATCCACTACATCGCGTTCAAGCTCCTTAACTAGGCCAACATCAATAACGGCTTTAGCTGCCGACGATACGCCGTTGCTAAGGATGACTTGATTTTGCCTAGCAATAAAACCCTGAGCCAATATCAGGGCAATAAGCGCAACTAGCACGGCGATTAGTTGGGTACGAATGGATGAAAACATTTTTTGTGTGAGGTCCTATCTCAGTATTGCTTGTACAGCATAACAGCTATGAGGTAATAAACTCATACCACTTTTGTAAGCTGTACTCGTATGTTGGCATGACCGTGTTCCAAACCGCAACATTGCTAAAGCGTTCTTCGTAACTTCCACCATTTCGTTGCGCTCCTTTTTTAACGCTAACCATACCGTCCGGGCCTTTTAATGGCTCAGATGCCATTTTCCCCTCATACCAATAATTCCATTCTGCATCAGACAGGTACTTTGCTGAACGTTTGGGGTTTGATATGTAGTACCCCTGACGCGCAATATAAGCGCCGGGCCATCCCGACAACCACCAGTTCATATACTCGTAAGCCACATCTTGTGCTCTTCCCTTACAGGCGGCAGACAAGCACATTACCCCATGCCATCCTCTATAACCTTCTTTGGGCGCGGCAAAAGTAACTGGAATATTTTGCCCGTTAAGCGCAGACACTGCTGGCGAAAACATACTTTCGATCGCCACTCGTCCACTTTTCATAAATTGAACAGATTCAGGCACTGATGTCCAAAAGCCGCTAAAGTGATTTAACTGTGTTAATTCAATAAGTACGCTAAATAAATCGTCTAGTTCAACTTCAGTCATCGCGCCAATATCGTTAAAGCGCACAAAGCCTTTTGCTTGAGCAGCAAGTGCTAAATCAAATAGGCCAATGGTAGGGTCGTTTACAATGGCAACTTTTCCAGAATAACGACTGTCTAAAAGCCATCCCCAGCTTTCTTCTTCATTCTGTAGCTCAGTTGGAAGTAATCGCTGGTCATAGCCAAAAGAGTCAACATTATGCACGTAGGGCAAAAAGCTGATGTTGTCGGTATGGTATTCACCTAACGTCCCATCGCCTTGTACATTGATGATCTTGTGTGGGGCGTCGCCTGCACCCATTCGCGCACGAGAAGTAAGCTTACCAGTTTTACATAAATTATTTATCTCTTCCCAGTACAATATGCGTTTTTTATCAATAGGTTGGATAGCTTTGGCTCGCCACAACACGTCGATGCTATTTGACCATTGTTCATAGAGATCGAAAGAGGCTGGGTTAATAGAGGCACGCTGCAAAACCGAGGCGCTTCCGCTTGCTTCAAAAACGATATTAATGCCTAAATCTTGCATGGCGCGTTGACGGATTTCTTCTTGCAACGTTACATGGGTACCAAGTACGCGTAAGGTGGGCCTAGGCTGACCAATAGCAAAAGGGGCTACGCCTGCTGAAATACTAAGAGCCGCACTGCCTTTGAGTAGTGTCCGACGTAGTGGAGAAGTTGGGTTGTCGGTCTCAATCTTGTTTGGCATTCACGCAAGTCCCTCGCCATTTGTCATATCATCATATTTTGGCACCTAATTGATGGAGTTACCAAAAAATATTTTTAATGGCACGAGAGACTGCGTGTGTTGGTTTTTACTCCTTTAATTTGCGCTAGACACTGTCTTACCAAGCAAGCGCCTGCCTGCAATGGCTAACCCTAGGCAAAGAATAGTAATTAGCGACGTGCTGCCACCACGTTCTTCAACAATAACTACGGTGTCTTGAACAACAAACTCATTGTTCTCACTTTCCAACGGCAACAATGAGAAATTTGCATTGTCATAGCTATCTGAGTACGCCACTAGCGTTTCAGTATCAGCGTCATAAAGCTCTAACAGTACATCGTAGTCTCTGGTTGGAAAGCCCGACACAAGTGTACTTTCAATAGTAAAACTGTCAGTGGTCTCTTCACCAAAGATAAGGAACTCAGACGACACATGAATGGCGTCATATACATCGTTACGCCCGATATACAAAACGGCATACACTGGAGCTTGTGTGAAAATTGTATCTGCATCAAATTCAACCGTGAAGGTAGAATGATAACCGTCGGAATCGATATCGTTGTTAAGCGTTACCCACGTATCGTATATCCAAAATTCATTGATACTGCTTACGACAATATCACTGGCTGCTTTACTTACGCCCATGTGTTTTTCATGGCGAGCAGACTTATCAATGTTAGCCGTAACGCCATCGGTTTGATGCGTATCAGAGGTGGCTTGTGCACTATTGGAGTTTTGAAGGTTTTTGCCAATTGCTACCGACTCAACATAAGGTTTATCGTAGCGATACTCCTTTGAAGACACTTCAATATTGCGTGTGGTGTCGTCGGCAACTGCTGATAAGGGGGTTAGCACATGCAACAGGGCAAATGCTGATAATGTTGCTAAAGAAACTTGAGATGTTTTCATTTGTGCATCCTTTTCCATTCGTTAATGACATGGTCATTGTTGATGGAAAAAGATGAACAAAAGCTGAAGGCTAGCTTAACGCTAAATACAAGACGCGTTTAGTTGTCGAAGAAGTCACCATCCTCGTCATCGTCAAACTCACCGTCTTCACGAGGTTCAAAGTAGGTGCCCCAACCGTCGTAAGTGACGTTGTGTTTATCTGCTATTTTTAGCAAGGCATCGATATCCGCATTTAGCTTATTGATATCTAGTTTGCGCTCTGCAATTGCATCAAAACAAAATACAATTTCACCGTCATCGAGGGTTAGCTCTTCAGCATCGGTTACTTCAAACCCCGCTTTAAATGCATCGACCGCAGCTTTTTCTAAAACGTCAAAGTCAGTGCTCGCGAAATGGTGCTCAATGGTGTAATCGGCATCGGCTTGACTGCCGTCGTCTAGAAGTGCGTCGATTGTCTCTTGATTAAAATCGTACCACTCTTCTCTTTCGTCGTACTGGTTCATAATAAACACTCACAAAAATTATTGGCGTCAGTTTACCTGCTTTTTTCCAGTTCATCGACCTGCGCGTTTATTTGCTCAAATTTTTGCTTCATTTGGTCATTAAAGTAACCCATCCATTCTTTAATCGATTGGTCTTCATTGAGTGCTTCGGGCGCTGCAATGTCGATAAGTACAATGCCGTTATTCCATCGATTCCACTTCACTTTTTTATGCAAGTTGCTAGCGGTGACCATAACAACTGGCTCACTGGTCGATTTAGCTAGTCTAAAAGCACCTTGTTTGAATGGCAGAATACCTCGGCCATAGCTTCGCGTGCCCTCGGGAAAGAGCCAAACAGATGTCTTTTTATTGGCAATTTTGTTTGCTGCGATGTCCAGTGTATTTCGAGCCTTGCCAGAATTTTTTCTATCAATCAGGATGTTACCCGATAACCAATATATTTGACCGAAAATCGGGATCCATTTCAGACTCTTTTTACCGATAGTTACTACACCTGGTAACGCAGCCTTACAAATTGTTATTACGTCAAAGCTATTCTGGTGATTAGCGATAAATACATAGGGTTCGTTAAGCTTAACGGCTGGATCTTTCCTAATAATTAATTTCAGGCCTACTATTTTGGCCATCATAGAATAAAGCTGCCCAGCAATGTGTACATTGTCTTTGTGAAACGGGCGAGCAACGCAAACCACAAGTAGCACAATATTGATAAGTAAAAAGGCGATAAATAGTGCCGGGACGCGGATTAAAGCTATCAAAACAACTCCTAGATTCAAATTACGCGCGCAGTATAGTAGAAGTTTCAGCGTACACTTGTCCGATGAGTTTTTACAGCACAATAGGCCCAATACACCGTATGTGCAGACTAATCGAAGATAAAATCAACAAAACAAATAATAGGGCTTATACTTTTTAGGTAGTATCGGTTTGTTCCGTGTTTTAGTATAAGGAAGCTAAGCTGATACTCGCTTACAATAAAATCAAAAAATAGTGCAACTCAACCACGGTAATTTGTATGCAGACATTCACTCCTGATGACCTAGAAGAAGATATTCTTACTGACCTCATGGAGGAAATAAATGAGCTCTATGAGGCGAGTGAACAAACCTTGATTGAGCTCGAACTTCGACCAGAAGACAATGAGTTACAGCGCGCGCTATTTCGCTCCATCCACACCATAAAAGGTGATTTAGGGTTAGTAAACTTTTCCCCTATGATCCCGCTGCTTCAACATGTTGAGGATCTTTTAGACTATCTTCGTAAAGGGCAAGTTGCCTATACCAGTACGATGAGTGATTTGGTATTGCTTACGATGGACCGCGTCAAAGCCTTTGTTGAATTAGTGATGGCGAAAGGGACAGCGGAATATGACGATAACCTTCACAATCAGCTTGTACTCGCCATAGGGCGTATTACGCCAGAAAACGGGGCTGAGCACGAAAAACGTCTAACCGAGGCGGTATTGCTACTCAACCCTGCACTCGATGTCATTGCTGACAATGATGATCCAGAAAAAGTGCAAATTAAGCCTCCCACATTGGCTTCTACGGGTATTCCAAAAGATATCAGTAGTGAGAAAAAGCAAGATATATTGTTTTTTAGAGATCTTATGCAAACCATTGAGCGCCGCTCTAACTATTGGTCTGGCAGAGGGGACCGCATTGCCAAATTAGCCATGTACATCAATGATGTAGCGGGTAATCCCATCGATGAGGATCAGCTTGCAGTTGCCAGTTATGTGCATGATTTCGGTATGGCGTTTATGCCGCTTAAACTTCTGCATAAAGGTGATGCATTAAGCGAAATAGAGTTTAACCTTATGCGTTCGCACGTTTATAAGAGTGCGAGATTACTTGAGCACCTTGACCAATGGGACATGGCGCGAAAAATTGTTATGCAGCACCACGAGCGCACCGACGGTACAGGTTATCCGCTGGGCATTAAAGATGAAGATATATGCGATGGTGCTAGGCTACTTGCCATTATTGATACCTATGATGCGATGACACACCCGCGCGCGCACAATCAAGACAATGTGCTTTCTAAGAAAGATGCCGTTATCGCAATAAACCGCAGTGCAAAAGGGCAGTTCAACATGAAGTGGGTAAGGGCCTTTAACAAAGGTATGACACAGCTGCTTACCAAAGGCCTATAACCTTACTCTCATTACGCAGTTAGATAGTAGCCAAACAAAAGCTTCTCATTTGTTGGCACAGGCAAAAAAGGCACGTTAACGTGCCTTTTTTAGTTCAATTGCGTTTTGTCGATAGTGTTTAACCCACATCAAGCTCTTTTAATTTTCTGGTTAGCGTGTTGCGTCCCCAACCTAAGCGTTTCGCAGCATCTTGCTTGTGTCCATGAGTATGCGCTAACGCACGCTCAAGCATTACACGTTCAAACGTTAGCATAGCGTCGTTTAGTATGTTGTGATGACCATCACGAAGCTGTTTATCTGTCCATGAAGCAAGTAGTTCAGGCCAGTCAGCCGATTCTGACAGTGGCTTGTCTGCCGAGCTATCACTATGGATTTCAGGAGGTAAGTCGCTTGGTAGCACCTCTTGGCCACTTGCCATAACGGTAAGCCAGCGACAGACGTTTTCCAATTGCCTTACATTACCCGGCCACGGTAATTGCGACATGACGCGTTCCGCGTCTTTAGAAATACTCTTTGCTTCTACATCCAATTCCTTCGCGGCGCGACGTAAAAAATGGCGTGTTAAAAGCGGGATGTCTTCGCGACGTTCGGCCAGAGAAGGCAAATGAACACGAATAACATTTAAACGATGGAATAAGTCTTCTCTAAATTTTCCTTGTGCAACTCGTTGCTCAAGGTTTTGGTGCGTTGCGGCGATAATTCTGACGTCAACACTCACTGACTGGTGTCCGCCCACGCGATAGAATTGCCCATCTGCCAGTACGCGAAGCAGTCGAGTTTGCACATCCAGTGGCATATCACCTATTTCATCGAGAAATAAGGTTCCGCCATCGGCTTGCTCGAAACGCCCTTGTCTTGCTGCCTGGGCACCAGTAAATGCGCCTTTTTCATGACCAAATAGTTCAGATTCAACCAAATCTGCGGGTATCGCGGCCATGTTGAGTGCAATAAAAGGCTTGCTTGCTCGGGGGCTATGTCGATGCAGCGCTTGGGCAACCAATTCTTTACCTGTACCAGATTGCCCGTTAATGAGTACGCTAATTGATGAGCGTGACAGACGACCTATTGCGCGAAACACTTCCTGCATAGCTGGCGCTTCGCCAATTATCTCTGTGACTACATCATCTTGCTGAACATTGCTTGCGGTGGATTGTTCTCTAGCATGCGCAAGTGCACGCTGAGTAAGCGTAACCGCCTCATCAATATCAAAGGGTTTTGGCAGGTATTCAAATGCCCCTTTTTGATAGGCATTAACCGCACTGTCCAAATCGCTATGTGCTGTCATGATAATGACAGGCATCATTGGGTGTGATACGTGTACTTCGTTCAGTAAGGCCATCCCGTCCATCTGTGGCATTCTGATATCTGAAATGATGACTTCTGGCGCTTGACCGCTTTGCAACTGAAGAAGCAAGTCTTCCGGGTTTTCAAAGCTTAAACAGCTTATATTGGCTGCTTGTAAGGCCTTTTGCAGTACCCAACGAATAGAACTGTCATCATCGACAATCCATACTGACTCATTCGTCATCGTCTGTCTCCTTACGATCTATTGGAATGTAAATTACAAATTCAGTGTGACCTGGGTAGCTATCGACGTCTATCTTGCCACCGTGATGGTTAATCAAAGTCTGTGAAATAGACAGACCCAACCCAGAACCATTTTGTTTGCTGGTTACCATGGGGTAGAAAAGGGTGTCTTTTATTTCAGGCGGAATGCCTGGACCATTGTCGATAATCTTTATTTTTGCCACTAGTGCATGACGTTTTGTTTGAATGGTCATCTGGCGCTCGATTCGAGTAACAATACGAATTTGAGGATGCGCGGTCTGGCTTTCCATTAACGCTTGAACACTGTTGCGAATAATGTTCAATACTGCCTGTTGAATCATATCAGGGTCGAGCATAAGTGGCGGAATGCTTGGGTCGTAGTCACGTACAATAGTAATGGGGTTTTCTGAATCAACGCGCATAAGACTGCGCACTTTTTCTAGCGCCTGATGCACGTTGCTCCATTCAAAGCGTGGTAGTGAATTAGGCCCAAGTAATCGGTCAACTAAATTGCGCAAGCGATCCGATTGTTCGATGATCATTTGAGTAAATTCTTTGTGTCCATCGCTCAGCTCTTTCTCGAGAAGCTGCGCTGCACCGCGAATGCCGCCCAACGGATTTTTTATCTCGTGCGCTAAACCTCGCACCAATTCACGAGCCGCATAATGCTGGGCGTTTTGTAGGTTCTCACGAGAAATTCGTTTTTGCTGATCAATTTTCTTAACTTCAAATAACAGGCGAGGGCCGTCTTGTAAGTGAAGGTTGGTCACTGTCAGGTCAGCTGACACATAACGATTGTCTTTAAATGCCAGCTTTATTTCATTTTCCGTGAAGTCTTCGCCTTTTCGAATCGCGGCCTTCAATCGCGTTGTCTCAATAGTGCCTGGTAGGAAAAAGTCTTGCAGGGGATGGCCAAGCAATTGCTTTTTCCCTGTTTCAAACAAGGCTTCGCCAGCATGGTTGGCGTAAACAATGACGAGTCTACTATCTACCATTACCAATGCGGTGTTTAAGCTATTGAGTAGCTGTTGTGTTTCTAACTCGGTAGATTGCATCCGAGCTCGTCTCCTTTGCACCATAATTGTGCATTGTAGCTTGCAAGCGCCTTAAGTGCGATTTTTATTCAAGACGTAAACTTGTGTTTGAACCGCCTTGGTGCGCTACTTACGCGGGTGTTGCACGCTATTAGTTATTAATTAACGCCGATGCCTTGTGAAGGTAAAGGGTTTGTAGAGGAGACGATGCAAGAGTCTTGCCCGTATTATTGGTAAGTTCAACTTTAAATGTATGTGCCCCACGATGGATACCTTTAAGTCTGAATACACCAGAAGCGTTGCTTGCATAAGGGGCATCATTGAAGATAAGTCTATAAACGGGAGCTTTTGGTGCACGAGGTTGTGTAGCTTGTATTGTCACTTCACCCAGATTGTTGCGTACCGTCGCTTCTGGTGCAGGGCTTAAAATAGATACGGTATAGCTGGGTTGTTTTACTTTGACCTGAGGGCGAATAACCGGAGGAGGTGATGCTGTTACAACGTTTTGTGTTTTACCGTCAAAGGCAACGGGTTTTGCATCAGCAGAAGGCCGATCAGTGTAGGTAACAGAGCCGTCGGCGGCTACCACTTTATAGATAGCGTTGGGCTTAGGTGTGTTTGTATTTTGAGCCGCTACAGGCGACGCTTGAGTTTCATTGGTGGCGCTGTTTTGTTTGGATTGAGATGGCGTTTGCGCTAGTGTACTTGTGCCCGTTAGCAAACAAAGCAACAACACTGATGATTTTATGAAACGTTTTTGCACAAGCACGAACCTGTAAATCCTTGATGAGTTTATAGTAGTTAATCAACGCGCATAAAAAAAGCCCGCTGTGCGGGCTTTCGTATGTTTCTTAATACTGCGTAGATTAAACGCTGTAGTACATGTCGAACTCAACAGGGTGAGTTGTCATGTTAAGTGT
>CAYVST010000078.1:0-16983 GCA_964454185.1 uncultured Alteromonas sp. | reverse complement strand
GCACCTAAAGCTGAAATTAAACTGACAAACCCAATGATATAGGCAATTATCATTAGCCTCCACAACACCATGATTTTACCGTCGGTAACCATTACGGGAATATCTGGGTGCAGCGCAATAGTTAGCCGCCATGCTGATATAACGGCTAATAACAAGCAGCACGCCGCAGCTGATGAGAAAGCAACGAGTACACTGGTAGACTTTTTTGTAGAGCTAAAAATGACGACCGTAATGAGAATAGTCGCGGAAACGCCTCCTAGAAACGTCGACACAAGGGCAAGCTGGTCTGCCACTGCCAACATGTAATCATGGGTATACGTCAAAGTCATAATATGAAGGTGCCAACGTTATAAGTAGAAAAACTACGCTATCACTTTTGTAAGAGAATTGACATTAAGGTGGCTCGAAACAGTAACGTAAACATCAATTTATGGCGTACCGTATTAGTGTACTGAAGACGATTGAAGTGATGTTTGAACATCGTTTTGTCTAGAATCGCTTAGCCCAACGGTGCCAGCTTCCTCGACCAGTGCAGTCATGGCATCGATGATATCTAGAAAACGGGCAAGTTGCGCCGGTGATAGGTCTTTTGAAAGGTGCTCAATTTTGTTGATTAACTGTTTAGTTGGTAAACGCATAGTGTCAAAATCTCGTAATCTCTAAGGTAGCGTTACGCCTAATAACGCTCCATTTGTTCGTTTTCTTACTGTTCTTTTAGATTTCTCTCAATCTATACAAGTGGTATTCAATTTACTTGCCAAGTTTTAGCCATGTTATTGACACTATAACTTCGGTGCCAAAAGCATTAAGGACGACATAGCATTGTATTAGCTCATGAAATTACCGAGACTATAGATGTCACCGATAGTTATTGAGGTGTTGTCTTTAATTTGATTTCAAAGGAGTCGCTATGCCGCATATTCGAGTTAGGGGAATGGAACAAAAATTGTTAGCGGGTGTTGCCGAAGGCATCGTTGAGCAAATTGCTCACGCTACGCAAACCCCTAATGGTCACTTCACGTTAGAACATATACCCAGTGCCTATATTGTTAAAGGAGGGGCATCTGAGGCCTACCCATTTGTGGAAATTTTATGGTTTGACCGTGGACAGGATATGAAGACCAAAGTGGCGGCGATTGTTGATAAAGCGCTGCGCAATATTGTGGGAGAAGATACTGATATCACCGTTCTATTCTCAGACCTTAGAGGTCAGGATTATTACGAGAATCGCGAACATTTTTAACGACTATGCTATGAATGTAATACGTGACTTGTGTAAATCGCCCAATCAGTGCCAGTGCGCACAAATTGGGCGATAAAACGACGCCCTAAAAGGCTAATGCAGTTTACTCTATAAACTCAGGCGCTTTCGCGGTATCGCCACGACGAGTCACATAGACTAAGGCTTCTTCTTCGCCATGTTGTTCGAAGCTACGAACCGAACCAACAGGTGTTGTGAAGGTGTCGCCTTTGCCAAGTATGAGCTCCTCTGCATCTATCCGCATTTTTACAAGCCCCTTTTGTACAAACACAACCTCTTCTTCAAAGCGCTTATGAGATGGAATGGCTGAGCCTAATTGAAACTTTAAGGCGCGAACGCAAAAGCCATGCGACCAATTCAGTTTTGTTTCTCCCAGCTTTTCAGCTGAACTGGCAGGCCCAACTAGCGGCGCTTCTAACACGTCGGTCCCCGAAGTGAGTGCCGTATCACCACTGAAAGAAAAGTCAGCTAATCGCAATACGCATTGTTCCAGTGCCTCTTCATCAATTACGCGATGCTGAGCAATCTGTTCCGCTGAGGTTTTGGGCATGGGGGCAACGTTGTCAGGTACGCTTTGCCCAAGGGTTGTATCTATTAAACCGCCATTTTCTAGGAGTACCAGCCCGTATTCACTCGCCATGTCGAAAACCTGAGGAGCCCAAAGAACTCGGCCAGGATCATCTTTACCCAACACCGCGTAAAGATAGCCAGTATCACCTCCAACATTCTCAAAGCCTCGAAATAAGTCCATTGGAATGGAAATAATATCGCCTTCTTCCATACGAACGACTGCATCATTTCCGTCCACGCCGGTGGTGAAGTGCCAGCTGCCTTTCGAAACAACAAAAACTTCTTCCGTTAAATGACTGTGCTGCGAATTCAAACAACCGGGAGGCTGGCGTGCTCCGCCGATATTAAAACCGTGGGGAATGGCTATGTGAACATGTTGATCTGGATTTTCAGCTACCCCAGGGCCAATGATAGTGAAGTTTTCTTTTTGATCACTGCCTGGCGAGCGTGTATCTATAAACGCGTTACGGCATGGGATTAATTCTTCATAGCGGACTAAGCGCTCAGATAATAGTGACACGGCGAATCCTCGTTATTAATGGGCGGTCCAACCGCCATCGACTTTTAGACAACTACCCGTGGTGGTCATAGACAATTCACTGAGTAGAAAAATACATGCGTTGGCAACATCCTCGGTAGATCCCAAGCGTTGCAAGGGAATGTTATCCATTACCATTTGTGCGAAGGCTGGCTCGTTAAGCATGGGCTCAGTTAAAGGGGTTTTGATAAATGTTGGCGCCACGCTATTTACACGAATGTTGTTAGGCGCTAATTCAACGGCCATCGCTTTGGTTAGTCCTTCGATAGCATGTTTGCTCAAGCAGTAAAGGGTGCGACCAGGAGAACCCACAAAACCCATTTGAGAAGACATATGTACCATAGAGGGAGCATGGCTATTCAGCATCGGCGTGATGGCCGCTTGCGCAACTTTGTAAGCAGCTCTTATGTTTAGATTCAATATATCGTCTATATTCTCGTTGCTTTGATCTAGCATAGGGGCTACACGGTTAGTCCCTGCATTGTTTATGAGGCCGTGTAGCTGAGGTAATGCGCGGATCTTCGTGTATAAATCTTCGCTTTGGACATCATCTACCCAGTACTGAAATCGCTGTGAGCAATCTTTTTTCAATTCTTTAAGGTCAGCTTCAGTGCGAGCAACGGCGATGACATTTGCCCCGCATTTATCTGCGAGCTGAGCACACGCTTTGCCAATACCTTTACCTGCGCCTGTGACCAAAATAGTTTTGTCTTTTAACAAGTCATGAGAGAAAGCCACATACCACCTCAAAATAATAATTGCATTCGAAGTCATTCTTATGTAATTTTTGGTGAAGATCAAGATAAATATTTGTTCAATTAATGTAACATCTCATTCACCTTTTAGAGGAATAGACCGTGATTAAGTACTTGAAGAAAGGCAAGCAAGAAGAAGAGAAAGCTATTGATAATCAGAAGGTTAAAGATATTGTTGAAGGCATAATTAGCGATATTGAAAAACGAGGTGACGAAGCGATACTTCAATACTCAGGTCAATTTGATAAATGGACTCCGAAGTCTTTTAGGCTGAGTCGTGAAGAAATAAATGCTTGTTATGAACAGCTCAGCGAACAAGAAATTAACGATATTAAGTGGGCACAAGAACAGGTGCGTAATTTTGCGACTATTCAACGCGCGTCAATGAAAGACGTAGAAGTGGAGACACTGCCTGGAGTTGTGCTTGGTCACAAAAATATTCCGGTTGATAGCGTAGGTTGTTACGTTCCTGGTGGTAAATATCCGTTAGTGGCATCTGCACACATGAGCATTGTTACTGCAAAGGTAGCTGGTGTAAAACGGGTTATTGCTGCTACTCCTCCGTTTCAAGGTAAGCCAGCCCCGGCGGTTATTGTGGCGATGGATTTGGCTGGTGCAGATGAAATTTATACCTTTGGTGGCGTGCAAGCCATTGCTGCTATGGCTGTAGGTACAGACACTATAGAACCTGTAAGCATGATTGTTGGGCCTGGAAACGCATTTGTTGCTGAAGCAAAACGTCAGTTGTTTGGACGAATCGGTATTGATTTGTTTGCAGGGCCGACAGAAACGTTGGTCATTGCCGATGACAGTGTTGACGGGGAGTTGTGCGCAGCTGATTTGTTAGGGCAAGCTGAGCATGGCCTGAATTCTCCGGCGATACTTCTAACCAATAGTGAACAGCTTGGTAAAGATACGATGGCTGAAGTAGAGCGGCAGCTGACCATTCTACCGACCGCCGATGTTGCTTCTGTAGCGTGGCGAGACTACGGCGAAGTTATTGTGTGTGATACTTATGATGAGATGCTGGAAGTAGCAAATGATCTAGCATTTGAGCATGTACAGATCATGACGAAAGATGTGCCATACTTTCAAAAGCACATGCGTAACTTTGGCGCCTTGTTCCTAGGACCTGAAACAAATGTGTCTTATGGCGATAAGTGCATTGGTACAAATCATACTCTACCCACGAAGGGCGCAGGTCGTTATACTGGTGGTCTATGGGTTGGTAAATTCTTAAAAACCTGCACATACCAACGTGTTACAGAAGAAGCCTCGGTAGTGGTTGGCGAATACTGTTCACGCTTGTGTGCGATTGAAGGTTTTGCAGGTCATAAAGAACAGGCTGACATTCGATTACGTCGTTACGGAAAAAATAATTGAATAAAAAGAATAGGGTGACGTCTTATGACGTTGCCCATGCAGCAGGAGTCTCTCAGTCGGCAGTGTCTAGGGTGTATCGCCCTGGCGTTAGCGTATCTAAGAAAACCCGTGAAAAAGTGCTCAAAGCGGCAGAGGAACTAGGGTACAAACCTAATGCCATTGCGCGAATGCTGATAAACCAAAGCACGGGAATGGTTGCGGTAATTATATCGTCGCGCGCCAACGTGAACTTTCCCGAGGTGTTAGCACAGTTAAACAAACATATTGCTGAGAAAAACAAGCGAGTACTGTTGTTTACACTTGATGATGCTGAGCAACTAGAGACGGTTATCGAGCAGATTTTGGCGTATCAAGTTGATGGTGTAGTGGCGTTGACAGCGCATTTTGAACCAGACAGCGTTACCCAGTTTGCCAAACACAATATTCCTGTCGTGTTGTATAACCGAGAGCTTCCAGATCACAGCGTGAGTTCGGTGTGCTGTAACCATGAGCAAGGCCTACGTATGTTGGTAGACATTCTCGTTAACCATCATCATGAGCGCTTTTTGATTATGGCTGGACCAAAAGATTCTGATGTAGCACGGGCCAGATTGAACGGAGCAAGAAATGCTTTACTGGCGCATGGGTTTACTGATACCAGCGTTATCTATGGTGACTACAGCTACGATTCGGCAAGAGAAAGCCTGAGTGCGTATGTTGACAAGCATTCGCTTCCTACTGCAATTATTTGTTCCAACGACACAATGGCAATTGGTGCCATTGACGAAATACGTGAGAACCTAAATCTACGGGTTCCAGAGGATATTTCTGTTGTTGGGTTTGACGGTATCAGTGCCTCATCTTGGCACAGTTACCAGCTGACGACGGTGAGTCAGCCAACCTATTTTATGACAAAAGCAGCAGTAGAAACGCTGGTGAATTTGATTGAGAATCCTGACATACCGCCAGAAGCACGTTATTGGCCAGGCAAGCTCATTGAAGGAAACTCGGTGGCTGCCGCGCCTAGAGACGATGAGTAAAATAATATTTATACCCGGAACCCTTTGTAATAAAAACGTTTTTACCGATCAAATTGCTACACTAACCCATGCGGGTCATCACTGTATTGTTCTTGAGTATGGCCTGCACGATAACCTAAGAGATGTAGCTGAGCAGGCGCTCAGTCTTGTCGACAACGGAGAGTCATTTAGCATTTGCGCCTTTTCTATGGGCGGTATGGTGGCATTTGAACTGCTTGCTCGCGCTCCTCAGCGCATAGAGAAGGTTGTATTACTTGACAGCAATGCCCACGCCGACAAGCCTCAAGGACGCATCATCAGAAGTGAACATCTAAAATACGCCACCGAGCATGGTTTAGCAGCACTTATTCACGACTATTTCAGTTCAGTGTATCTGAGCAAATCAAACGATACGCTTATGGCTGTAATTGCAAGAATGGCCGAAGATACAGGGCTTGAAAGCTATAAAGCTCAGTTAGAAATTCTTGCTACACGACCCGATGCCAGTGATTTACTAGCCGATTGCGCACATCCCATATTAATAATAGGTGGTTGCGACGATGTACTTTGCCCGCCTTCAGAACAGCATCGAATGCATCAGCTAGCGGCAAATAGTGAGCTAGTGCTTCTTGATAATGCAGGTCATTTCATCTCACTTGAACAGAGCGACAAAGTGAATCTGCATCTTTACAACTTTTTCGGAGGCGCAGCACATGCTTAAGCAGGCCCTTAAAGAGAAACAAAGCTTATTGGGAACATTTGTCAAAACACCTCACTATCATGTTATTGAGGTACTCGCGCACACATCCCTTGATACCCTGTGTTTGGACGCCGAGCATGCGCCATTTTCTCGAGAGAACTTAGATGCGTGTATTCTTGCTGCACGGGCAGGAAATATTCCAGTTTTAGTTAGAACGCCAAACGATGCGCCTGAAACGCTACTCAACGTTTTGGATATGGGCGCAGATGGCATTGTTGTACCTCATGTAAAAACTTCTCAGCAACTCAGTGATATTGTCAAACACTGTCACTATGGCGCTGGAGGACGAGGTTACGCGGGCTCTAGTCGTTTTGCTGGATACACTACGCGGTCACTAAGTACAAACTTGAATGCGGGTAAAAACGTCTCGGTCATCGCTCAGCTTGAAGATTTAGAAGCCATTGAGAATATTGAGTCTATTGCGCAAGTTGAAGGGGTTGATTGCTTGTTTATTGGCCGAATGGATTTAACCGTGGCACTTGGAGAAAGCAGAGCTGATGCCCCTGCAGTTAAACAAGCGGTCGAACACTTAGTCGAAGTGAGCCACAGCGCGGGAAGAGCGACAGGCATGTTCGTGGGGGATCTGAACGAGTTGGCTTACTGGAAGGAAAAAGGGGTGTCGTTGTTTCTTTTGGGGTCAGACCATGGCTTTATGTTAAGTGGTGCAAAAGGGTTACGCGAAACGTTTGATAATGCATAGCCCCAAAAAAGAGCGGTCTACTCTTAAATGTGTGTGACAAAGTACGCGTTGTCGTAGAGTCTAGGTAGCTGCCCTGTTAGTATCTATACTAATTTTTCGACATGCTGAATTTGTGCAAATATGAAAGAAGTACTATTGACCGACGGCGGAATGGGGCAGGAGCTAATAAAGCGAACAGCAAGGCCTCTCACCCCAATGTGGTCTGCCGATGTTATGTTGCACGAGCCTGAACTTGTTCAGGCGCTTCACCTTGAGTTCATTCAAAGCGGCGCAAACGCTATCATCTTAAACACCTATACGGCCACGCCAGAGCGATTGACGCGAGATGCTACCATCGATTTATTAGAACCACTCCATCGTGCGGCAAAAAAAGCGGCTTGTGACGCGGTTGCCCAATCGGGGAATGCTAAGGTTCAAATTGTGGGGTGTTTACCACCTTTGGTAGCAAGCTACCATAGCAGCGTTATCCCTAGTTTTGAGCAATGTCTAACCACTTATCGACAGTTAGTCGAATTGCAGCAAGATGCGTGTGATGCATTCGTTTGTGAAACGATGTCATCGATAAATGAAGCCAAAGCTGCTTGCGTATCTGCAAAGCAAAGTGGCAAGCCTGTATGGGTTTCATTTTCAATTGACGATACGTCGCCTTCACACTTACGTGGAGGGGAACTATTAAGTGATGCGGTCGACGCCATAGCTGCGTTGCAACCAGCGTCTATCTTACTTAACTGTAGTCGACCGGAGGCGATAAGCGAGGCTTTACCCATCGTAAGTGGTGGCGCTAGTGTTTACGGTGCTTATGCTAACGGCTTTACTTCGGTAGATGCTTTATATCCAGGGACTACAGTAGAAACGCTGACAAAACGCAAAGACTTTACGCCGTCACAGTATGCACAGTTCTGCTTAACGTGGGCCAATCAAGGTGCAAGTATTATCGGGGGGTGTTGTGAAGTAAGTCCTGCCCACATTCAGTGTGTTAAACAAACGCTTTTAGATGCTGGTTATGTGTTGTAGCGCTTCAGTAAATGCAAAGCGCAGTGTGAAGACGTTGACCTGCCCGGCATGGCGTTAATCAACAAAAAAGCGCCTCTCAATCATGAGAGGCGCAAAGGCCTAACGTTTCAAACGTTAGTGACTGAAGCTAGTACTAACCTCAGAAGGGAAGCGGTGTATTAAAGCGCTTTTCAAAAGCAATAGTGTCAACCACCCAGTATTCGCTTTCAATTTTGTTGTGATTGAACGAGATCATGGTGGCTATGGGTAGACGCACGCGAATGAGAGCGTTGTTTGATTTGATATCTGCATCTATGCGCCATCGAATTAAGGCGCTGTTCTCATCGGCAATGACCTGTTCAAGCTGGCTATAGCGGCGGTGTAACTTTGCTTCAACTTGTGTCAGCCACGCAGAAATTGACAAAGAAGCACCTTGATGAAGGGTCTTGGCGTTAACGCTGAAGTGCTCAACTGAATTATATAGCTTTTCAATGCAAGCCGCGTCAAACCCCTGCCAAATTTGCCACCATTGCGATAGCAATGCTTCGTTCTTATCAGACAATTTACCCGTTAAAACATCGCTAATACTCGCATGCGTGGTATGCAGATGCAGCTGAGGGTCAAACTCGCTCAATTGGAGCGGATCTGGTTCTGGCCAAAAGTCTATCGATGTAGCGCAAGATAAATCTGGACTATTTGAAGCAGCATAGTGGTTTGCTAACGAGGCGCTGTCTACCCACTGCAACAGCTGTTTTATCGCGCCATCGCGATGTTCACATTGTACAATGAAGTAGGTTTTTGAGGACGCCGAAGAAAGGCAAAAAACACCTGCCTCCATGTTCTCGCTATGTACTGAAGTACAGAGTTTTACATTGTTAAAGTGCGTCACAATTTCTAGCCAATTAGCCATTAACCCACGCTTTTGAATAGGGCCGTAGTGTAGTCTCTCCCCCAAAAGCCATCGGCTAGTATGAAGCAATGCTTGGCTTAGCGTTTTTGTGTCTTGTTTTTCTAGTAAAAGTTGAATGCTGCTCAACATACTTATGCCTCCGTCACTTGCGGCAGTTTGCGCATAAGGTTTGCCAAAGCGGCAACTTCGTCAAAAACCGTAAATTCTTTTACAATAAGGCCATCTTCAATTTCGAAATGCGTGGCGCCAAGAATATAGTATGCTTGTTGGTTGAACTGTGCATATTTTGTATCTGTTGCGCTGTAATGTCCGGCAAGCCCCCAACGTAGCGCTACATTTACGCGATTATCGTCGTAGTGGGTAACGCAAATATGATCAATAACCATTTGGGCATCAGGACAACTTGCCAAATACTTAATAAACATGCCTCCAATAGCCGCATTACCCGTGGCTTGGCGTCCTCCTGGCCATTGTACCGCGGCATTAGGCTTGTAGAACTCAGATAGCTTATTGAACATGCGTCTGTTGAAGATTTGCTCTGCCCATGACTGTGCAAATTCGCCCCACTGTTTATCATTTTCCGGCAACGGTTCCCATCGAGATGCATTGTTAGCCCGTGTGCGCGCATACTCTTCATTTATCCACTGAACAAACGCACTTGAGGTAGGGTATTTTGCTTGGAAAGCGGCGGCGTCATCTAACGAAATACCCAGCTGCGCTATAAGAAAGCTATTGTCTCGCATCAACCATTCATAGAATATTTTGTTATCTTTGCACATACAGTCTGCAATGGTAGTGACACGGCCCGTTTTGCCTGTTGGCGCCCCAAACTCAGACGGACCTTTATTGGTCATAATGCTGGTGATGCGGTGGGATGAATAATACACTTCATTCGCTTCTTCGCGATAAATGACATCTTCACCAATGAGCGAGCGGTCAGGAAACGCTGCGATGGTCTTTAACGTATTTTGTACTACCACATCGACGCTGTCAGCATACCCTCCAAGCGTATGAACAGGGCAGTAGTCAGCATAGTAATCGTAGCAAGCACCAATGTTTTTTTGCTCCCAAATGCGATGTGTAATTCGCAGAATATAGTCTGCTAAATCGACAAATTCTTCGTCAAATCCAGCCAGAGTTTGCGACTTACTCCGTGCAGGGTCCAGCATGTCACTCAGAGGCTGCCAATACACCGTTTTTGCGATGGACATTTCGCTCATAGAATCTCCCTCAAAAGCGCTGATTTGGGCTTTTAAAACATAAATTGAATTGAAAACAAGAACACCAGTGTGAGTACAAAGAACGCAAACAAGTAGTAGTTAATAAGGTCTACGCGGCCGGGAACGCGGTACCACCCTTGCTCCTTTTCGTCGAGCCCTTCATTTGCAAAATACTGTTGCTGTCCTTTGATGGTGTATGCGTTATAGTCAGTTTGCACACCATCTATAAGTCGGCTGGCGATAATGGATACCGTTATGTTTGCACTTGCACCGATAATGCAATACCACGGCCACGCGATAGTCGTGTTCAGTGCCACGAGTGTTACCACTACAAACCCACTTAATGTGCCTATTATGAGGCCGTTCTCGGTGGTTTGTTTCGAGAAGAAGCCTAAGAAGAACATACCCATTTGTGCGCCTACAAAATACGAACCCACTTTGGACAGTATTTCCAAAATCGAGCCCTCACTAAATAGGTGGTAGCCAATTGCAGGGAAGATGATCAGTATGGAGAAAAGCAGCGTGAAAATACGCGATGCTTTTAAGTAATGCGCATCTGTAGCGTCTTTTTTGAAATACTTCATGTAAAAATCAATCGTGGCGACAGTAGATAGCGAGTTAAATGATGAATCTAAACTCGACATCGATGCGGCCATCACCGCGGCGGCGATGATACCCATTAAGCCGGGCAAGCCGTAGTCAGTGGCAAATTGCAAAATAATGGTATTGCTGTTCTCGAATGTCTTGCCCTGGTAAAAATCGTAAAATAACACGCCCAGAACAATAAAAAAGAAATAGATAAAGAATGCACAAAACCCCATAAGTAAATATGATTTTTTAGCATCTCCAATATTCTTAGCCGCGAGGGTGCGCTGCACCATCATTTGGTTCGTGCCGTAAACGGTGATGTGATAAAGCGTCATGGCAATAATACCGCTCCACACCGTTGTTTCTTCGCTAAAATCGAAGTCCCAGTTTAGCGGGTTTAGCTTGCCTTGCGCTTTAAGTTCACTCATTGAAGAAGACAGCGTTGTATCACCACTATTTAATAGGGCGTACATAATAATGCCGGCACCCACAAACAAAATGACTGATTGAATAACGTCAGTCCAGATGACAGCGGTTATTCCTCCCATCATTGTGTAGATAAGCGCTATCGCGGTCACAATAACGATTGACCACACAACGGGCACCCCAGTAATAAAAGACAGTACTAGTGACGTGGCGTAAAGAATAGCGGCTGAACTCATGATTTGGCTTAACATGAAAATACTTGAGACCATGGCTCTAGCCCGCTTGCCAAATCGCCTCTCTTGATAATCGTAGATTGACGCAACCCCGGCGTTATAGAAGAACGGAAAGAAGAAAATAATGACTGCCATAATCACGAGCGGGTAGTTTAGGTGAAGTGCAATGACGGAAAGCCCCTCTGAGTATGCCCATGCTGGGGCGCCGAGAAAGGTCATAGCGCTAACATAAGTGGCTATTACTGAAATACCTATTGCCCACCACGGCGTCTGTTTCTGTCCGAGATAAAAATCATCAGAGTTTTTTATATTTTTACCGATCACCAAACCAAGTAATAGGTTTGCGACAATGTATCCGCCAAGGATAGACCAGTTTAAAACGCCAAAATTTTCAGTCATATTCTTTACTCTGCCTGCTTAATAAGCGCGCTTTCTATTTACAATATTATTCAACCTAATACATAATGACTTCGAAGTCATTAAATATTAGGTCTAAAATTAACATTTTTTTAAACAAAGAGGCGTAAGTCATGAGTTTTAGTAGTGAAAAAGCCGTTGTGAGGTCCTATCAAGCAGCCTTTGATGAAAGTGATGAGAACAATCTCGATGGCGTGTTGAGTGCATATGTTGATGAAAATGCGAAGGTTTATGCTTGTTATCCATTTGACGTTTGTGCCACTCCAAGTGAATTGGTTGAAAAGTTGTGGGCGCCTTTAAAGCAAAGTTTTACGCGAATGAAGCGTCGTGAAGACGTGTTTATGGCGGGCGATAACAGTGCAGGCGAAGGTAAGTGGGTGATGTCTATGGGGCACTTTGCCGGGCTATTTGATAAGCCTTTCCTCGGCATAAGAAGTACCGCTAAGCTGGTGTTTGTGCGCTATGCAGAATTTTTTGAAGTGCGTGATAATAAGATAGTTAGCCATGCTGTATTCCTTGATCTTATTGCATTAATGCAACAAGTTGGACTTAATCCACTTCCTGTTTCGACGGGGCACACTTTTGTCTTTCCTGGCCCTTGCGACCACAATGGATTGCTCTTTGATGAGCAAGATCCAGCAGAGTCTAAAAAGACCATTGAGTTAGTTGAAGAAATGGTGAGAGACCTAGATGTACTAAACAAATCAGGAAACGATAATTGTCCTCCAGAAGTGCTAGCTAAGTGCTGGAGTGAGGACATGGTCTGGTATGGACCTGCAGGTATTGGCGCCACGTATACCATCGAGCGTTATCAGCAGCAACATCAGTTTCCATTTCGTAAAGGCTTGAAAGACAAAGTGTTTAACGGCCATGTGGCGCGTTTCAGTGAAGGCAATTTTGCCTGTTTCTTTGGGTGGCCTAACTTATCTAATACCGCAAGTGGCGGGCTATTTGGCATGCCAGCGTCTGGCATTCGTGCTGATATGCGAGTGGTAGACGTGTATTATCGTAAAGGCGACAAACTGTTAGAGAACTGGGTAATAATGGATGTACCTTTCTGGTTAAAACAGCAAGGATTAGACATTTTAGAGCGCACTACTGCTTACAGTTAGCCTAACGTACGTTCAAGTATCACGCTCAGACTACGAGCGCTTTTCAGGCTACTTTAACTCAAAGCCAATGTGTCAAATTTGACTTCGGACTACGTTGGTTTTGAGCCTGTTTTATATTTTTCTAAACTAATTTTCCTCTTTTTCTTAGCACTTCTTTTTTCCATTTTTTTTGCGGGAGTTCCTATATTTAAAGGCCTTGCGATGCAACTGTACTAGCAAGAGAATTCATAAACTTTACTTAACACGATACTTGTTGCAATTTTGTTACGAATTGGGTCTTGACTATTTTTGACTTCGAAGTCTAATATGATTCAGGCTAATAAATATACAAGGTTATCCAGCCATGTTTTTACGAGTAAATATTTTTCTCTTGCGATCGTAAGTAATTAGGGATGTATTTATCAGTTTCTTTGTTAGCGGTGTTTACGGCAGTGTTTCGATTTGATATCCAAAAATAGTTTGAACAGGATATTGTTGGATATGTTTTTGCATTCGAATGCCTAAATTCATTTAGATCACACTTGGAAAAGCAATGAGAAATAAAGAATTTTTAAAAAAATCAGCCCTATGGGTAGCAATAAACGCAGCGCTCGTATGTGGACAAGTCAATGCACAAGAAATTGATGGGACAAATGAAGACGCAGAATCTAAGAGCATCGAAGTTATCTCTGTAACGTCGACTAGGACAGTGAAGAGTATTCAGGATGTACCACTGGCGGTTACAGCCGTATCTGGAGATATGCTTAGAGATGCAGGCATTACTGACGTTATGGCACTTGACTCTCTTGTGCCAGGTATGACGGTTGGCGTGTCGGGTAATGATGCAAGACCTGCCATGCGTGGCGCAAGAACAGAGCAAGTAGAAGCGGCAGATGTTGCCGTTGCGTTTTACTCAAACGGCGTTTATCGCCCGCGTCATGGGCAAGCGCTAGCTGGATTTATTGACCTTGAGCGAGTGGAAGTCCTTCGCGGTCCGCAAGGCACACAATTCGGTCGTAACGCTTTTGGTGGTGCTATCGACGTTATTGCTAAGAAACCTGAGCTTGGTTTCAATGAAGCTGGGGTGGCAACAACGTTTGGCAATTATAGCCTGTCTCGTGTTGAAGGGTTTGCTAACTTATCGCTTGGTGATGATACCGCAGTGAGGTTTTCTGGTGTGCGAGAAACACGCGACCCGTTTGTGGAGAATACATTTAACCCGGATGCGGGCTATAAAGACGCTGATATGTATTTCCTGCGTGGTCAGGTTTACACAGAGTTTTCTGCAGATGCAAATCTTAACCTAAAAATTGAGAACTGGCGTGATAAATCAAATGGTAGCGGTGCTTTTGGTTATCACATCCTTGGTGTGCCGGTGGACAGCGAAACTGGCCTATCTAGCCTAGATGGAGAAATTGTTCCTCGCATTGGCCGGGTTACAGAGTGTTCCGATGGGGGCGTTGGCTGTGGCATAGGCTTAGGTAGATTTGGTGCAGGAGCTGACGAGAGAGCGCAAGCTGCTTCTGATGACCCTTTTACTCAGCAATTCGATTTTGCTGGTGTTCGTGATATTGATGACGTCAGTGTTACCGCAGAGTTTAATTTGGCCCTTGATACAGTTAACTTCAAAGCTATCGGCGCAATAATGGATTACGAGGAGTTGCGTTTGAATGACGGTGACTTTTCCATTTATCAGTCAACCGTTGATGGTAACCAAATTGCCTCAGATGTTCACTCATTAGAGTTACAACTAAGCTCAGCAACTAATGGAGCTTTGGAATGGGTAGCTGGTGTCTACTACTTCAAAGAAGACTTAGAAAACATGTTCATCAACGGTACATTTGGCACAATTACCGACAATGAACCTGATCTTACACAGCCTCGTGACTTTTTGTACGCGCCTTGGTTGAACCAGATACGACTTGATACAACCTCGATTGCTGCCTATGCCTCAGGCACATACTCATTTACTGATACTACGCGACTTGTGGCTGGCCTGCGCTATACAAAAGATGATAGAGAGTGGGATATCTTTGGCCAAAACCCGGATAACCGCACTGAGCTTGACCCGTCTATCTTAGAAGTTGAAGGGGCTGAAGACGATTGGAGTAAAGTTACTTGGAAGCTAGGTCTTGAGCATGACCTAAGTGACGACGAATTGTTGTACGCTGTGGTATCTACAGGCTTTTTAGCCGGTAATGCCCAGGGTGCTTTCCGTGGCGATCAAGCCTATGACGAACAGCTCGTCACAGCTTATGAACTTGGATACAAAAGTTTCATGTTCGATCGTACGTTGCGATTTAATGCCTCGCTTTACTACAACGATTATGAAGACTTGCTATCGACGCGCTTTGAAGAGGTGGGTGAAACGGCAGTTGCGTTCTTTGGTAACGCCGGTGAGATTCAGGCAACGGGTCTAGAGCTAGAGTTAGATTGGATTGCCACGGATGCTCTTACTATTGGTGTAAGAGGGGCGTTTAACGATGCTGAATACGGCGATTTTGTGACACCCAACGTGTATCAATCAGGTGGCGAAACCATCAATGGTGTAGATAACTTGGTGCAATTGGATGGTCTTCAAGTACAGCTAACTCCTGACTATAGCTTCTCCTTTATTGTTTCTTATGAATGGGATTTGGGAGACTACGGCCGCGTTGTTTCTCAAAATACCTTGTTCTTGTCCGATGACTATCGTACGAACGACTTGCCCTTATCTTTTGGCGTGCAGGAGTCGTATGAACGCGTAGATTTGAGCTTGAACTGGTTTTCAGCTGATGAAAAGTGGAGAGCGAGAGCTTACGTAAATAATGCTACCGACGAGGAAATCTTGCTTCGTTCAGTGAGATTTGGCGGAGACATGGCCGTTGGCGATTATGCCAACCCGAGAACGATTGGTGTTACGCTCGCCTACAATTTCTAATTAGGCGCCATAAAAGAGAGCATCAGCTCTCTTTTTTCTTTCCAACTATTTATAGCAAAGCCCTCGCAGACGATATTTAGCCAAATCCTCCCCCTAATACTTGGCGTTTTACACTTGGGCTGTGGGGGCTTCTTTTTCAAACCGAAGTTATTTTGGAGATAGCGATGAAAGGTTCACGTCCAGAACAAGGTGTTTTGACAAAAGATAACGACCTATCTAAAACTCAAGAAACCATTGATACGATTGATGCAATGGTTAATGGTTTAAACGACCATGACATCGACAATATGGGGCGTTTTTTTACCGAGGATTTTCGTTGGATGGGCAATGCCGGGTGTGGTTTTAAACAAGGGTTA
The DNA here is from genome assembly GCA_964454185.1 of uncultured Alteromonas sp. GTDB lineage: Bacteria > Pseudomonadota > Gammaproteobacteria > Enterobacterales > Alteromonadaceae > Alteromonas. The sequence goes on along the minus strand of CAYVST010000078.1, from coordinate 864 downwards.
AAAGAGTTTCAAGACAACTGGCAACGACCCTTTCAGGCTGCCTTTTCAGATAAAGTGTGTATTGATGAAGCGCGTGTCACGCAAGGAGAATGGTGCGCGGCGTTTGGTCGCCAACAAGCTGTGCACACAGGAATCTTTATGGGAATAAAACCTACTGGAAAACGGGTAGAAATTCGCTACATGGACTTTTGGAAAGTAGTAGACGGAAAAATAGTTGATAATTGGGTTAACGTTGACTTTCCCTACATCATGCAACAGTTAGGTGTTGACCCGTTTAATGGGCACGGTTGGGAAAACCGAGATTCAGGGAAAATGCCGGTTCAAAACGGCGACTAAACTAAGTGTCGCTTTTTGATGTTCAATGTTCATCAAAAAGCGACTTGTTTCTTATGTATTTCCTCATGTAATGGTAAGTAATGGGCCGAAGAAGCCAGCTTTTTAACGACTTCAAAAAGCGTTCATGGGTAGGCGTATTTTCATAAATTTGATCGTCGTGAAGCCACAGCATTTTACCCACATGCCAGAAATAAAAAGGAAACGGGGGCATAAAAGTAATAATGTCTAAGTCGCAGCATATTCGATAAGTTTTGCGATGTAGTCGGTAGTGTTTATACCAAGAGCGGCTGCCAATGGCCGGCTGACCAAACGTAACCACGCGTTTGACGGCTTTGTTATGTTTTCGCTCAAAATAATCGGCAACAAGTGCCGCAACAGCGCCGCCTGACGAGTGCCCGATAAACGTAAATCGCTTTCCTTTTTGGCGTAAAGGCTCAAGTACTTTCACTAGCAGCTCGCGCATTGGTAGTGCTTCATCAATGGTTTTTGTGCTGGAAAACATAGGTTGTGCTAAAAGCCTGCTAAAAC
>CAYVST010000077.1:0-17480 GCA_964454185.1 uncultured Alteromonas sp. | reverse complement strand
CTTTGGTAATAGATGAAGTTAAAGGAAAGCCCGTTGGCGTGAGTATCGGTTGGGCACATTGCCATTGTGCGGATAGTATTGTTGATACCTTTAGACGCGCAGACAGCGCCCTTTATCGTGCAAAAGACAAAGGACGCAATCTGATTATTAGTGCTTAAAAAGCGGTTAGTCTGAACCCATATGACTGTTGAGGCGCTAAACCGTAACCACCGCTTTGCGTTTTTCCTGTTTTGAAAACTGAAGCGCGTCATTGAGCTTTTCAAATTCAAAGATGGTAGGGGTCTCAACAATTATCGACTGTTCAGCGACGCTGTTCAGCAAGGCTTCGCCATCTCGCATAAGACGTTGCCATTGTGCAGCATCGCCATAGTCGTGCAGCGCGCCAAGCGCTATCTCATGGTACGAGATAGTGCGTGTGAAGGGCGCATCAACCGGTTCTTCTATTCTGCCCAAAACGCTTACCACATGGCCGTTGGCCTCAAGTAATGGCACAAGCGTTTTAGCATGTTCAGGGCCGTTTGCATCAAACAGTGCATAAAATGTTTGGTCTTTAGGCGCATTGCGAAATACACTTTTTACCCCCATTGCTTCAGCTTGCGTTTGAGTAAAGCTTCCCGAGATAACATGCACGTTAAAGCCAGCGGTCGACAATAGTTGAACAAGTAGCTTGTTAACTGCTCCCATCCCCGTGACCAACACATCAGCGCCCTCTCTTACAGGGACTTTACTACAGGCTTGCCACGCGGTAAGCATTGGGCACGGCATTGCTGCTGCAAGCGCAAAATCAACACTCTCAGGAATGTCCATAACGCGGTTAGCGTATAAAGACGTATGGTCGGCAAAGCTTCCGTCTTCACCAAGACTATGATGATAGGCTACGCGCTTTCCTAATACCCCTTCATCAACACCTTCACCTACCGCAACAACGATACCCGCACCGTCTACGCCAGGCACATGACCCTGTTGCCAATTGCGGGGGTTATCGTCTATAAATTTCCAATCCACAGGATTAACGCCAATTGCGTAATTGCGCACAATAATGCGCCCTGCACCCGGTGATGGTATTGTTTTTGTAGATTTGACGAGTGGCACTCCTGCTTTGTCAAACTGCCAAATATTAGCTTGCATAACTTTTCCTCGCAGAATATTGCAATTCGCTTACATTAAATGTCGATAACAAAACCGCGTTTTGCCTTAGTCCCATTGTGGTGAGAAATCAGGGGCTGCTTGGCGATCGCTACTGTCCAATGCATCAATCTTCGCAATATCTTCAGCATCTAAGGTCAGTGATAAGGCATTGAAGTTGATTTCCAAGTTTTTACGCTTTGTAGAAGAAGGGATAGTAACTAATCCATGCGCGAGTTCCCATGCCACTACCACTTCGGCAGCAGTTACACCATGCTTATCAGCAATTGCATTAATGGTGTCATCTTTTAGCACTTTTCCTACTGCAAATGGCATATACCCAGTCACAGTAATACCCTGCTTCTCACACGCCTGACGTACTTTCTCGTTGGTCAAATATGGGTGGACCTCTACTTGGTTTGTAGCAATCTCACCATCGCCCAAAATTCGTACAGCCTGTTCAGTTTGGGCTACCGTAAAATTAGATATGCCAATGGCTTTTGTTAACCCTAGCTCTTTGGCACGTCGTAATTCACCAAGATATTCTTCCATCGACTCACCGTTTTCCGGCGATGGCCAATGAATAAGAAGCAAGTCGACGTAAGACAGTTGAAGCTTAGCTAAACTTTCCTTCACACTGTCTATAAAACCTGCCTTGTTAAGCTTGTCGTTCCATACTTTTGTCGTTACAAAAATATCTTCACGAGCCACGCTACTGTCCTTTATGGCACGCCCTACGGCCTCTTCATTGCCATAAATTTGCGCCGTATCGATATGCCTGAAGCCTACGTCTAGCGCCATTGTTACCGAGTTGTACGCTTCATCATCTTTGAGGCGAAAGGTGCCTACACCTAGCGAGGGAATAGCTGATGATTGAGTTACTGTAGACATGAAGCCTCCTTTTGAAAATTATTTGTCGTGAAAACGGGGAAATACATGTTGCGCAATGCGCTGCATGGCAGTGTCAACAGCATGCGTATTACGCCTAAAATGTAGGCCTATATGGTTAACGCCCGCTTCCTTCATCGCGTATAGTTCTTTGATAAGCCCATTTACGCCGGTTTCAACCCCAAATCTATGGCGTTTTATCGGCGCTTCGTCGTCTTTGGCCAAATGACAAATTGGTGTTGTTAGACTGCCCTTGTTTTTTGCGCTAGCGCGCGCTTGTCTAAGTGGCCGCTATAGCGTGTTACGACCAGTGCAGTAACGGATATAAGCGCACCTATCCACGCGGTATCAGACAGTGTCATGCCATCTACAATAGCGCCGCCTAATATAGACCCTACCGCAATACCAATATTAAACGCGGCAATGTTAAGCCCTGAGGCAACGTCCACTGCATTAGGTGTGAATTTCTCAGCCAGCTGCACTACATAAACTTGAAGGCCGGGCACATTACCAAACGCAAAGGCTCCCCATACCAATACTGTGATCACAGCAGCTATTTTACTTCCCATGGTGAACGTTAGCGCGAACAAGATAACGGCAAGCGCAGAGAAAATGATGGTTAATGCGCGAATTGGGCCTTTTTTGTCAGCCAATTTGCCACCGTATATGTTACCAACAGCAACAGACACGCCGTACACGAGCATGATTAAACTTATTGCTGATGGAGCAAAGCCTGCTTCTTCTTGCAAAATAGGCGCTAAATACGTGAACGCGGTAAATGTGCCGCCGTAGCCTAAAATCGTCATTAGATAGACCAGCACAAGACGAGGCTGAATCAGCACTTTCATTTGCTCACTTAAGCTTGCAGGCTTACTTTGTTTTAAATTGTTTGGCACCAATAGCGCACTGCCAATGAGCGCAACTGTGCCCAACGCTGAAACCACTAAAAATGTGGCTCTCCAGCCAAAGCTTTGACCAATCCAGGTGCCAAGCGGCACACCCGTAACCAGCGCAACCGTTAAACCTGTAAACATGATAGCAATAGCACTGGCTTCTTTTTCTTTTGCAACCAGACCGGTGGCAATGGTTGAGCCGATAGAAAAGAATACGCCGTGGGCGAGCCCTGTTAGTATCCGAGCCACAATAAGGCTTTCATAGCTTGGTGCTTGCCATGCCAACATATTGCCTGCTACAAACAGCGCCATCAGGCTAAGTAACACGTGCTTTCTGTTCCACTTTCCAGTAAGCGCAGTAAGCACTGGTGCACCAACGGCGACACCAACAGCGTACAAGCTTACAAGTAAACCCGCACTGGGTAATGTAACGCCAAGGTCTGTCGCTATAGTAGGTACTAACCCCACTATGACAAACTCAGTGGTACCAATAGCAAACGCACTTAACGTTAATGCAAATAATGCAATAGGCATTGTTTATCCTCACAAAAGTTAAAATGAACGTACGCTGTAGTGAAAATAAATGCGTACATTCCTAGGGTGTTTAACAAGTGCATACAGTGTGAGGTTATTTTTATTTGCAAAAAACAGCACTAATGACAAAATACTTTTGTGATTTTTGAAAAATAAGAGACCATAATGCCTGTAAAAGCAAAAACCGAAGACCTAGAGGCCTTTCTTACTGTTGTCGATACCGGAAGCTTTTCGGGCGCAGCAAATTTGTTAAATCAACAGGTTGCAAAAGTGAGCCGTGCCGTTACACGATTAGAAGGCACATTAGAAGTCACACTGTTGAACCGAACTACGCGCAGGCTTGAACTGACAGAAGAAGGAGGCATGTTTTTACGCTATGCGCGAGACGGCCTCAACAGATTAGAAAAAGGCGAAGAAGCGCTTCGATTACTTAAGCGTGCACCGTCAGGAAAACTGCGTGTCGATGCCGCAAGCCCATTTGTGCTTCACCAGCTCACCCCATTGGTAAAGGCGTTTAGTGACACCTACCCCGATATCGCTCTGGATATTACTAGCCACGACAGCATTATTGATTTATTGGAGCACAAAACGGATATCGCTATACGAATAGGCGATTTGAGTGACTCAAACTTGCATGCCCGCAAGCTGGGAAAAAGTAAGTTGCATATTGTGGCTAGCCCAGAATACCTAAAAGCGCACCCGGAAGTTGGTGATGTCAGTAATTTAGCTAAACATAAGTTACTTGGTTTTAGCGACTCACCAAAGCTTAATCGCTGGCCGCTTACACAAGATGTAGAGTTACGCTATCACTTACATGCATCCAGTGGAGAAACTATTCGCCATTTATGCCTAGCGGGACAGGGCGTTGCCTTGTTGTCTCACTTTATGGTGTACCGCGATATTGAGGACGGATCGCTTGTACCTATTTTTGAAAATGACATAGTGTCGCCGAACCGACGGGAATCAGTTCAGGCGGTTTATTATAAAAATAGTGCCGTGTCTTCTCGTATATCGGCTTTCTTAGATTTTATTCAGCCAAGACTGACACTTTGACGGGACATTCACCGAAGATTCGCATAATACGATGGGTTTCACTAGCATTTTGAAAAACACCGGCCCCTCATTCGCATAATGAAAACAACAAAATCCACATAGCGACGTTATAATTTATAACTTTTATATAAAATTCATAAAGTTAAAAAACAAAAACGTTACTGGCATACTCCTTGAAATCAAATAACTCAAGCACAAACACAATTTGATTTCGAAGGTGTAGTTATGGGTAGATTAATAAGACACATGGCGGCAATGGCGTTTGTTACACTTGGCAGTGCAAACGCCGCTCCGATTGATTTTAATACGATATTCCCCAGCTTACTTGAAACTGAGTCAGTAACAGATACGGCAAACATGACCATTGACTCTTCAATGCTAACACTCATGCATGATCACAATGTGAGTGTCTTTTTTATAAGTGAAGGCGCAGGGTATAAAAATAGCTTTGGATGGTACGATTCGGCCAATAATCCTACCGATGCTCAAAACCGAAACATAATTTGGGCGAATGCCTCCGGGACAGGACCTGGTCTGCGCGGCGGTGGGAGTTTGAATATGGGTGATATCGTGCAGCTTGGAACGATGTCAGCTGGCACAACATTGGGCTTTTTCATCACAGCAAACGGTTACTTTACTGGTGAAAACGGTATCCATTTTTACACTGACGAAGTGTACAACGGTGATGATATGCAGCATGTTATTGCAGGCGTATATCCAGAGTTTGGTATTGTCGCACTTGGTTTTGAAGATATCTGGGGAGGCGGTGATGAAGACTATAACGACTTACTTGTTGCCATTGATTTTGGCATTCCCAATACGCAACAACTACTTAACGTCGCAACGAGTGTCCCGGCACCTTATACAGTTTGGCTACTCATTGTTGCGCTTGCGACAATGGGAGTGCTGCGTAGTCGGAAAACATAGGCCGAACCCTTTACTATTTTCTCAACCTTCCCGTTAGGTTAACTCCACGCGAGAGCGATTGGCGTCGCACAAGGACATTTGTACGGCGCCTTTTTTCTTCTGTCACTGGTACTTATTCGTTCCCAATAACTTCTTCAATGTGTTGTGTGGTAAACCATTAACAATCAGTGCTGCGATCATCAGTACGGCTCCAGCAACTACCATTGGTAATAGTGTTTCACTCAATATAACTACCGAACTTACGTAACCCACAATTGGAGTAAGTGTACTGATTAAAACAATTTTGTCTGGAGGAAGCTTGGGTCCTGCGGCCACCATCAAGCCAAAGCCCAATCCTGTTGCAACTGGCCCGATATAGGCTAACAGCAACCAATCTGTCCAGTCATAGCTTGTGAAATCGGGGGTTGTTTCAAAGGTTAGCGCAAGTAAAAGCATCACTACTCCCGCTATAGAAAATTGCCAAAATACGGCTTCAATTACGCTTCCTTGCCATTTGTGAAACGACACTCTTCGAATAGCCACGGCCCATAATGCGGACGCCAAAAGCATTCCAAGCAATGGAAACCACGCGCCAGGTTCACCCGAAGCAAATAAAATCATTGCGCAACCTACCGTGGAAATACCAGTAAGAATAAGACGTTTAGATGGCGCCCGTTGTCGATACCATAGGGTGTCAATTAGCAACATCCAAAGCGGCGTGGTGTAAATGAGAATACTCGCTGTCCCAGCAGGTATAAATTGTAGCGACACTGTAATGAGGCCCATTGATAAGATAAATTGAAAAAAAGCGACCACAAATACCACTGATCGGTCTTTTCTATTTAACAAAGGAAGGCGTTTTTTGGTAAAAAGTACAAATAGCGCTAGCACGGGCAAACTTAATAGAAAACGCAGACAGACCATCCAAATTGGCCCAACAATCTCTAACCCTACTTTCATACCTGGCCAATTGAGCCCCAAACACAATACGGCGACTAAGAGCATTTTAATGCCTTTGGACTGCTCTTTATTCGTCAATGATGTTGTCAACATATCGTCGCGGCCTCGGAAGACTAATGGATGTTAAATGTATGGAGCCAAATAAGTTCAGGTCATTTAGCGGGCGCAAATATAAGCTAAAAGAGACAGGAATAAAATAGCTAGAATACGAAAAAGCCCTAAAAATTTGACCAAATGGTCAAGTTTATTTTCGCCGATTGGAAAGAAATGGTTACAGCAGAAATCAGGTTCGCTTACGCAAGGCTCTGCCACTTCATGATAACAGCATTCTCTTTACCGTTTTCTGACGGGTAATAGTTTTTTCGTGTTTCTATGTGCTTAAATGCATGCGTCTCATAAAGGGAAATCGCAGCGCGGTTGCTCTGGCGTACCTCTAACCATATCTCTCGTATTTTACGCTGGCGAGATATTTCAATGACGCTTTGGAGCAATGACTTACCCACTCCCTTCCCTCTGTGCTTTTTGGCAACGGCAATATCCATCAATGTAGCTTCATCGAGCACTTCAAGCACAATTGCGTATCCTAAAACCTCATCACCACTCATCGCTAGCAACCCATAATAGGGCTTACTGAAACAGTCGGTAAAGGTACTTTGCTTCCAAGGGGAAAATTGTGCTTCTTGGTGAATATGATGACCATATAATAAGTGGTCATGCGGAGTTTCTGGGGTGACACGTTGAATATTCAATGCTGCGTTACTTACCGTGTTGTTGCGGTTTCGCCAAGCGCTTGCCATAGTTCACGTTTTTGTGCTGAAGTTAAAGATAGCGGCTCTGCCGGTAACACGATAGCTTGTGATTCTATTTTCAGAGCGGTTCCAACCATCACATTACTGGCAAGATGCGAGGGCAATCCAAGCATCACGCAAGCTAGCTGCAGATCTGTCAACCATGCTGTCGCGCTATTTTGTTGCTCTGCACTTAGTGGTCGTCCTGGTGGAGATGGTGCAATGCCCTTTGGCGCCGTGGGTGACTCATTGGAGGCTATGCCTGAAAGCTGTTGGGTAGCAACCGACTTTTCTTCAGGTTGCGGGATGTCGTTTTGCGTACTTTTACCCATTTGCGCTCGAAGCTGCGCAAGACGTGATTGCTTTTGCTCTTGCGTTATGGGAGTGCTTTGATGTTTGGGGGCACTCTGGTCGGTGACAGTACTGCGCACCAAAGCGTCACTTTTACTTTCTACTTCACTTGCCTTTTGATCATAGACTTCCTTTGGGATCCAAACAGGGATCCCCATTTCTTGCAAAATGGCTTGTTGATATAAGGACAGCGACATAATAGTTAACAGTATTTTCGACAGCGTTAAGTTTACGTGATGTTCTCCTCACATTAAACAGCTTTTACGCTTAGTGCTTTCAACTCAACTTTTTTTACTTAGGAACATAAAATGGAATATGCCATTCTATTGGGTCACCCTCTTCCAACTTTTTTTCAATCGTGAGGGTATTTTCACCTGTGTTAGCCTCACTCAAATCAACATAAGCAAACAGGCCCTTCTGACCAGTTAAAGGGTGTTTGATTCGCCTAAAATGTGGCACATATGGTTTATCGTTCAAGCGTACTTGATGGTATTTTTGTAAACACGCTATATCTCGTTTCCCTTTAGAGAACGCAGTATCAGCCTCCTCTATCTCGTCACACAATTTGTGTTGTAAACGCTTTTCATAATGAAAAACGGGGACAAAAAGCGTTGTCACTTTAGCATTGGTAACATCACTATCAATTTCTGGTGAAATAAGAAAACTAACCGTGCCATTATTTGGGGCATAGTATTCACTGTAAAGACGAGACTCATCGTTAAAATAGTCGGAATGCAGTAAAAACAACGCCTTCGAATTAACCGTGAAATAAACCGACGTGCAAAGGCCAATAAAAAAGCATCCTCCCATTAAAACCAACAAGCCTTTTTTGTTTCTAAAGTTCATCCAAAACGCCATCATGATTTGTTGTACCGATGTGTAAAATGGCCCAAGAAAAACCAAATTTTGGAATCGAGTCACGTGATAGTAGAGCGTTTGAATTTTTTGATTGGCGTGTAAGCTTTTAATGTTTGCGGTAGCACTAACAATAGTCTGTACGATAGCGACGGCAGCAACGAATACTGCAGGAAAGATCTGGAGTAAAAAAGGTAAATATGGCGCTGACAGATTGTAGTAAACCATGAAAAGCCCAAGCAACGCGGCAAAATAGGCATAAATGGCAACCAAACAGAATGCGATTGAAAAAATAACGCTACATTGTTCGTCAACGCGGTTAATCGTATGTTCAACTTTCGGCAACATTGACATTAACCGTGTTGTATAGATTTCTGAGAAAGCGCTGTTTTTACTATCCCCCTCACGAAATACAGAGTTGAGGCCAACCAAGCCCACCCAATAAAATCTCAAGAAAAAGTGCAGTATAAACATGCTCGTGAGCATACCAACCGCTACCATGCCAGTATACGTTGCAATGTATCCGATGAAATACTGGGAAGGAGGTAAATAGTCAATCATGATAAACATGAGCCATTCAACCACTGATAACAGCTGAAACGAGGCAAATGTGCCAATGGCTGACACGAGAAGTTCAGCTTCCCAACTTTGCTCTTTGAGGCTTTGAAGCCACGACGCTTGCTCTTCGCGTATCTCTTCCATTTGATTTACGTAACGTTAGACTTTCTTAAACGCTATGCTACGTCGACTACTATCGCAATTCCAGTGCAATATTCGAACGTTTAGTGATACGACTCAGAAAAATAAGAAGAAATTTGAGGAAAAGTGGCAGGGGTGGAGGGACTCGAACCCCCAACCATCGGTTTTGGAGACCGCTGTTCTACCAATTCGAACTACACCCCTAGCGCGCTGTGCATTATACGGATGGCATTTAAAAGGTAAAGCCTTTTTCTATCACTCGCGCATCACATGCTCATTTAACATGCAAAACGATGTTTTTTCAGACTAAAGCGGGTTAGTTTTTTCAGACCGTGACACGTTCACGTGTCGGGTTGCCACCGTTACGGTTGCTGTAGATGTAGCGCTTTGAACCATAGTGTATTGGTCATATCGACAATTGCTTTATGTATTTTGAATTTATTCACCGCTTCTTGCTGAGGTATTGAAAGCCTATCTGCATAACAGGAAAGTAGTTGATGCGACTTCTCCTCATCAAACTTGTTGATAAGGCAACAGCTTGCAAGATCAAAGTAACGATTCCCCATAGCGGAGTATTCCCAATCAATGACAACCGGTGCATTACCTTCACGACAAAGTACATGCCCTGACAATAAGTCGTTGTGACAAAGAACAATGTCTTCATGCATGCTCTCGCTGTCTTGTACGTCGCGCTTTAGTGCTGCAACCCGTTCACGTAATGCATCATCGATAACACTTTGCGCCGTTGTGAGGTAATGCTGCCAACGCGATGATAAATTTAGGGGGCGTGCTTTCACAGCAAGCTGATGAATGCGTGCTAATACATTCGCGAGGGCTTCTGGACAAGGTGGTGCTGCGCGGGTATCACGCTGCCAAGACTCTACCCAAATACACTCATCGTCACTGAGCAAAATTGGCTCGGGGGCAATATTTTTGTGATACAAACGCTGTTGAAGACTAAACTGGTGACGTCGGTTAACACCACTGAAGTTATCGTCGCCCAACCATTTTACGGCAAAATCAACGCCTGTTTCTTTATCTTGAAGGCGATAAACATGGTTAACTGCCCCAGCGGGATGGCGAGAAAACTGCGCATTTGCACTTAGTTTAAGCGCCTGTTGGAGCTGATCCAGAATAGTCAGTGAGTCCACGTTGTTCCCTATACTCTGCTCGCCATTGAATATAGCCATACACTGAAAAGCCAACGTACCCCAAGAACAAACACGCAGAGAGTGCGTAACCCACTTGAAAATACAAATAGGCAGACGCTATGTTTATAAAAAACCAGTATACCCAATTTTGTAGAATTTTGTGCGCGACCATAAAGGTTGTAATCACGCTGAGTAAGTTTATGCTGGCATCGAGTAAAAGGTAACTAGTGTTAAATTGGGAGCTGGCAAGTACAGACAGCCCCCAAGCTGCAAATAACATCACGGGAACAATGAGAGCATGTACCCACCAAGACCAATAACGCACAGGTTGTCCCTCATCATCTTCACCGCCTTTTGACCATTGGTAGTAGCCGTACCCCGCCATAACCATATAGAAAAAATTAAGTGCAGACTGAAAAGGTAATGTGACTTGCCAAAATAGCCAGGTGTATATGGCGGTACTAACAAACGCGCAAAGCCAACACCAGCTGTTTTGCCTGGCAGCTAAGAAGACATAAGCCATGGCAAGCACGACTGCACACCACTCCAATGGTGAGGTAGACGCTATCTGCGACGTGAAGTTTGCAAGAAAATCCCCCATTACGATGACTTTCTTGCTTGCATGGCATCAAAGTTAAGAAACTTCGCAACAAAGATAGCTTGACCAACTTCTTCGTGAGTACGCTGCATTTCTACACCTAAAATAGACATAACATCGGCATATTCGCCAGTCACCTGCGTACTGGTTGAGCTTGTCGACACCGCAAGCTCCTCGTAGGTGTTTAACCTATCGATAAAAGTCTGGATAGGTGGGATATATTCATTCACCAGTGGGTACAACGACAACTCAACCATTACTTGCATGTTTATCTTCCTCTGCTAGAACGTGTACAGTACGGTTACACCAAACTGTCGACCGTTACCAATTTGATAATAAGGTTCATTAAAGGCGTATTCATCGCGAGGATCATTGCTAAAACCACCAAAACCTCGAGTGTAATACTCTCTATCGAAGGCGTTTTGAACCCATAGCGAGGTTTGCCAATTACCTTGCGTCATAACCAACTCGGAGTTCACTAAGGTTGTGGTTGGCGCCGTAACATCGTGTCCGTCAGAGAATCGATATTCACTCTTATAATCCACGTCCACACGCCACAACAGCGTATCTGTAAAGGCGTACTCACTAAATAGATTGGCGGTCCATTTAGGCGCCTGTGCTTGGCGTTGTTCATCGACTACAGTACCGTCAGCCAACGTATAGCCTTCAAACGTCGCACTTAAATAGCCCACACTGGCGTTAACTTGCCAATCATCATTTGCCACCCAACTTAACTCAAGTTCAGCCCCTTTATTTGTGCCAAGGTCGGCATTATCAATGATGTCAACAAAACCAGCAGTACCATCATCGCGAGTAATAACATCAAAATCGCTGATCTGCGTATCGGTTCTATCCATGTAGAAAACCGCTGCGCGCATAGTAACGTTCGGCGTTAGCAATGGGCCTTTTACGCCCAGCTCGTAGTTCCAGTTGTATTCCTCGTCAAAGAAACGCTGTGCTTCGTTCACACGGTTGTCGGGGTTAAAACCAGCACCTTTGAATCCTCGTGAGATACTAGCGTAATAAAAATGGTCATTAAGCGTGTATTGCAAAGCCACTTTTCCGCCAAGCATGTTGGTGTCTAGCTGACGCGTTAACCCCGAGTTATCAGCAAACTCAAAGTCGTAACTCTCTGCACGAAGTCCCGCAACCAACGTTAAATTATCTTGAAGTGCAGTTTCGGTTTGCACGTAAAATGCAGTGGTTGTGGGTGCATACTCGCTAATGTAGTCATTGCTTAAATACGTATACTGGCGCTGAAGACGTTCCTCTGACTTCTTATAAAACGCACCGACGGTCCAATTTGTTTTACCGTCGAAAAGTGCAGCTTGCTCGGAAGACACAAACCTGATTTCACCCGTTTGGGTGTTAATACCACGCAAATAAGCATCAAACGAGGTATAACCGAAGGGATGGAAACCGGTAAACGTCCAATCTTCATCATAACCGTATGCAATATTATGTGAGGCATGAGTAGCGATTAAAATAAGGTCGCCTGATTGTGTTTTAGTGGTACTGCGAGCACTAATAGCGTGCGTTTGATGTTCATCGAAACCAGGTTCATCTGAACGAGTTCGATTATCGTTGTCCAAAGAAAAGGCGTCATAACCATTGTCGATATCATACCAACGATAAGCTAGCGCCAGAGTCGTATCATTACTCAGCTCGCCTTCTAGAGCAAAACGCAACGCCGTTTCATCAATACTATTCGTGTCGTCGCGGTTTAAAAAGGTATTCTCAACAAAGCCGTCGCTACGATTGTGCACCAGCGCAACGCGATAACCCCAATCACTGTTGATTACATTGCCTGTGGCGCCTTCGATTCGATAGCTATCTTTATTGCCTACTCGCGCTTCTACGTAAGTTGGAGCATCACTTCCTACATCATTGCTACTGAGTTTCACAGCACCCGCAAGCGCACCAGTGCCATAAAGCGTTGGCTGAGGGCCGCGGTGTACCTCTAATTGTTTGGTGTCAAAAATAAGACCCGCTGCTGCTAAACCGGAAAAATCAAACTCATCGACAATAAAACTTACCGAAGGGTTGATTGGTTCTGCGAATTGACTACGCTCTCCAATACCACGAATCTGAACGAAACGACCGCGCGACGCACCAGCAGCAAAATTTACGTTTGGAATGCTATTTAACACACTGTCAATATGAGAAGGCTGTCTGCTGCGCAAACGTTGCTGGCCTACAATAGTGGCACTTGCACTCAGCTGATCAAGGCTTGTCTGACGAAAATCAGCGGTAACCACAACGCGTTCTATGTCTTTGGTTTGCGACGACGGTTCCTCTGTTTGCTGTGCGTATGCAGAAACAGAACTGGCTAAAAGAGAAAGTGTGAAAAGTGATTTGTACATGGGATCTCTTGTTCTTTTTTAAGAAAAAAGACCCGGGTCTAACGGCAGGTGATAAGGCTATATTGTGCACCATCCCTACGCCGGTATTATCCGGATCAGGTTTAAGGGTTCCCAATTGCGTGGATCTCAGACCGAATAAACGGACACCCCTTGGCATAAGTCAGCGCGCTCACCACATGGCGAGTGGCGCGACGTGTGAGCGGAGTCTACCAGTTAGGCAGACTCCGTCAAGCGTTGAACATGTTAAGTACAGTTCATATTTCTACTATCTTATGAAAACTTAGCCTTCATCAATATTCATGTTAAGCCTACGGACTTCATCATCAGTTTGCGACTTTAAGCCTTCTAATGTTTTTCCATGCGCTGAAGGGACCCGTGTATCAGGGTCGACTTTGACAAAAACGATGTCGTCAGCAAAACAAATCGTTTTCTTGGTCGCCTTGTTACGCACCAAACAACTTACTGTAATAGACGTTCTACCTACAGCCTTTGTTTCCAGCCCAAATTCAACAATGTCCCCCTGAAGTGCCGGTGACTCAAAACTAATTTCACCAATATGCTTGGTGACCAAACAGTTTGTTTCAAGCTGACAAATCGCCCATATAGCGGCCTCTTCGTCAATCCATTCCAACGCGCGGCCACCAAAAAGAGAGTTGGCATAATTGAGATCGTTTGGCATCACAAGACGCCGGGAAAGAAAGCGCATTCGAATTCCTCATCATAAATCGCTACTATAAGTACCAGATTATACCGAAAAAACACTTTCATGGCGCTACAACAATTAGGCGATTGGCTTTTCACTCCTTTTCAACACATTGAACAAAAGTGCTCGACACTCATTCATAGACGGCTATTAGTTATCAGTGGAGATAACACTTTTTGTGATGACACCCTTCATCAACTCACTGACTCTGCCCCTTCAGCAGTATTGATAAGCGCATTCAACAATACGGGAAAACGAAAGCACATACTTGGTACTGAGTGCGATGTGGCCGTTGTTGACTGCCGTGATAGATTTTCATCCAGTGACGTTATGGCTGTTGCTGGGACAATAAGACATCAAGGCAGCCTCGTCCTGCTATGCCCTGCACTGCGGACATGGGCAAACAGCGCCAATACAATTAACCTGTCTCATGGATACCACTTTACACAAAGCCTGTTTATAAAACGATTTGTGCAAAAAATAGGTAGCAGTCCATCGGTAGCGTTCTATTATCAAGATGCGCCGTTTTCTCCGCCCGCTTATTTGGTTGCGCCAGCACAAAACACACGCTATTCGCCAAATGAATTTGCTTCTGACGACCAAGCCAAGGCATTTGAAACGCTGGTATCAGCGGCAAGCGCATTACCGATAAAAGCTGTTGTTACCGCCCCCAGAGGACGGGGAAAATCAGCCCTGCTTGGTTTGGTGTTAAGTGAACTAGTAAAAGATGGAAAGCGAATACTAATCACCAGTAGCTTATCGGACAATGTAAAACAAGTTTTTGAATTTGCTTACCAAAAGCTGTTTACAAGCGATGATGAAAAGAGCCAAAAACGTGTTACGAACGAGTTATTGCTTAAGACAAATAGAGAACAAAGGCACATACAGTACCCAAGAGAGACGATTGAGCAGTATAAATGCAGGCCTGGTGAGCTCAAATGGGTAGCACCAGATAGCGATGCACTCTCGCCAGAGTCTATCTGTAACTATGATATGATTGTGATTGATGAAGCCGCGTCATTCCCTCTTCCTTTGCTTAGTGCCATCATAGACACACATGACAATTGGATTATGAGCTCTACCACAGATGGGTATGAAGGAAGTGGAAACGGCTTCATGCAAAAGTTATTTCCCTCGCTTGTAGACCACACGAAAGCCGGAAACACACCTATTCACATTACGTTAGACACGCCTTTAAGGTGGTTTGTAAACGACCCGCTTGAAGCACTTTTGCGCGACACTTGCCTATTTAAGAGCAAAAATTTTGCCTACGAATTACCTTCTATAGATGTTAAATCTAGCTCTACAACAAATGTGCCAGATTCAGCAATAGCGCCAATATTCTGGTTTGGTCGGTTCGAAATGCTCTGCGACGATGACGTATGCCAAGTTATGCATTTACTACGACTTGCACATTATCAAACCACACCCGATGATTTAACGCGGCTATATGATAGCCCTGACCTTTATTTAGCAACGCTGCGTGTCTGTTCATCTATCATTGCAGCCGTAGTTATCAATATAGAAGGCGGTAGCTTATTGAAGCCGCTAGCAGAAGCGATAGCGTCGGGCAGAAGAAGACCTAAGGGGCACTTAAGTGCTCAGCGTCTAGCCCTACTCTCTGCAAACCCCACATTGGCATCTTTAACGTATTGGCGAATAAACAGAATTGCTGTTGTCCCCGCATTGCAAGGGAAAGGCTTAGGAACAACACTAATGAGCCGCATTAATGAACAAGCAGTTCAACACTGTGTTGATGCAATAACAACGTCTTATGGCACGACAACCCAGTTAGACAACTTCTGGCATGGCAACGGATTTAGAATAGTAGATAAGGGTAGAAAGAAAAACAAAGCCAGTGGCGAAACCAGTGCACTCGCTATTCTGCCCCTTACCGCCCACGCATCACAAATCGTAGAATGTTTAGCTCGGTTAACAAGTTGGGTGGCAACATATCATTCATCAGGCAAACTCACAGAAGATACACAAACAACGCTAGTAGCCAAACTTCAGCATTTTGTACAAGGTTCGCGCACACTGGATGATGTATGGCAAATAGTGAACGTGTTAGCGCAAGCGTTAGAAAACAAGCAAACGTCATTTATGGGAATACCTATAAACTATAACAATGCCTTTACGTCCAAACTTATTGATAAACCCGATTTACTGACAACGTTATCCAACACCACACTAAACCTTAACACATTAAAAAAGCAGCTAAACGCCAGTGGACAAAAAGATGTCAGTCGCCAACTACGCTTGCTCATCGGCGGTGTCTTGTGCTTGTAGGCCAATAGAAACAAAAAAGCCTCCAATTGGAGGCTTTTTAATGCTAATGCGCAATATTAAATACTAATACCACGGTTCTTCGCTTTTTCCTTGATGTAAGGTTCCCACGCAGCAGCATTACGGCGTAGTGAGCGATCTTTCTTAGCTTCTTGTACGTGCTTGTAAGCTGACTTGAAGTTACCCGCATAGAAGTTCGCTTCCATAAGCGTGAAGTGAATCTTCTCTGGGTCTTCTGCGCCGCGCTCAAGTGCATTTTCTAAAGCCTTGATTGCGCCTTTGTAGTCTTCTGCTACTAGCAATAGTGTACCTTGCTTGCGGTAGTGCTCAGGGTCAGAACTCTTCGCTGCGGCGCGAGCATAAAAGTTCGCTGCAGTTTGATAGTTCTTCGCCTGGTGATATGCATTTGCAATGTTAGCTAGCATATCAGCGTCATCTTCTAACAAACCTTCTTTCACGTGCTTTTCAAGCACCTTTGCAGCCTTATAAGGCATGCCGTTGGTTTGATATAGCTGAGCAAGCGTCT
Organism: uncultured Alteromonas sp.; assembly: GCA_964454185.1. Taxonomy (GTDB): domain Bacteria; phylum Pseudomonadota; class Gammaproteobacteria; order Enterobacterales; family Alteromonadaceae; genus Alteromonas. The sequence continues at coordinate 801 of CAYVST010000077.1, read as the reverse complement.
TAATTTCCTGTTCTTTCTTCAAGTAATCTTGCATATAAGCAAGCTCAAACGTAGAAAGACCTTTCTTGTAATCTTCAATTAATAAATAGAAGAAACCAAGCTGAGTCCACCAATTAGGCGTTTCAGGAAACTTACGTACCAACTCTTCCGCAACCAAAACTGTTTCTGGAAACATTTTGCGTTCATAGAAAGAGGTTAACTTAAGAACATATGGGTTCTTGTTTGGCTCTTCATACAAAGCAATTGCTTTGTCTGCTGGCTCAACCATTTTGTCTAATTGCTTAGACTCATAGAAAGCCTGTGCCAAACGCGTATATACATCAGCGTCTTCTTTACACGTGAATTCCATCCACGCGTTGTACCACTTGATGGCGTCTGTATATTTCTCTTCTTGCATACTCAAGTCGCCAAGCAACTTAAGTGTTTGAGAGTGTTCTAAGTCATTTAGTACTTTTGGTTCTACTGAATCAACTAGATAACCATAGGCTTTCAAGCCTTGGCCTTCTTGAGAAGCGAGTAAGTTACCAATAAAGCGCTTTACATATGCCTTGTCAAAATCGTCCGACGGATCGATTTCATACAATACATTTAGTGCTTCGGTAACTTGGTCTTCGTTGTAAAACTCAAACGCTTTTTGAACCTTTTTACCGGTACGCTCACCTACAAGTGTTGTTTTGCCCTTTTCATAACCAGGACAAACAACAGGTGAAGACTGCGCTAGTGCAGCAGGTGCTGAAAGCACTGCTCCTGCACCAAGCACTAAAGCAACGGCTGTCATTTTGAATGAACGTTTCATCATGA
>CAYVST010000076.1:0-18038 GCA_964454185.1 uncultured Alteromonas sp. | reverse complement strand
TCATCATGTTGATTTTCTTCATCGTAACGACGTCGTTCGTGAAAGAGAAAGGTTTGGACGTAAACCGTCCTGAAGATAATCAAGCGAAAAACGATCAACCTTCAAAAGCGCTGTCGATCCGCATAGATGCAGACGGTACTATTATGATGGGTGGCCGTGAAGTTGATATTCGTCGTGTTGTAGCTAACACACAGACGTATCTTGCAGAAAATAATACTGATTCAGCTGCGATTCAAGCGCACGAAGATAGTGAGCACGGAACCGTGGTAGAAGTAATGAACCAGGTTAAAATTGCAGGTATTCAGAAAGTATCTGTATTGGTTAAAAAGAGCTAAAACCTCTTAATAATCAATAAAAAGCCGCCCTAGGGCGGCTTTTTTCGTATTAGGCCTTATACCAAAGTATCTCTTGTAGTATCGAACGAATTTTGTTCACATTGTAATATTCGGTGTGTCTGGAAATCCATGTTGAAACTCGGTTCCAGACTATTTTGTCACTGGAGCCAACAATGAAGACAAATTTCGGTACGCGAAAAGTCATCGCCTTGCATTGTGCATTGGCAAGCGCACTTTTACTACAACCAGCCTCAGCATCAACAATCGAGTTGAGCGACGCATTTAACTATAATGCGTTCATATTTAACAACTTTGACGGCGAACGATCTGACGTTGAAGGGAAGCTTGCTGTGGGTGGCGATCTCACGGTAGAGCATTTCGATGTTGGTCTACTACTAGAACCCGATCTCTCCTCAAGCGCACTCTATGTGGGTGGTGATCTTACGTTCAACCATGGGCAAGTACACGGCGGTCAGGTTACTGTATCTGGCATGATCGCTGCCGAGAATGCTTCATTTGATGGTGCGCTAATTAGCGGCGGTTCATCTTCGCTTAAATACGGTAATGTCGAATCTGGCGGCATTTTTAGTCAGGACGATGTATCGCTGGCTTACGCGGGAATAAACAAAGGGGATATAGAGGCCGAAGGGTCTGTCGATATTTCGTTTGCAGGCCTAGGGGATGGACAAGTTACCTATGGAAACGAACTTACTGTCACGAGCGGCAATACTGGACGCAGCGCGACAAAAGACCCATTAAATAGCGTCACTGTTCAAAACATCGATTTTCAAGCCTTGGCCGATGAAGTCACTTCACAGTCAAATGCTTTTGCGAATATGGCGGTTAATGGTCAAACAACGCTAAGATGCGGCGCGGTAGACTGTACCGATGCAAGCACAGAGACTATCGATACTATTGTATTTTCGGGGAATGAAGACGTTAATGTCTTTTCAATAGACAGCGACTGGTTTAGTGCTGACGGTAAAGGGATCGTGTTTGACTTTTCCACCACCAGCTACAACATTATTAACGTTTACGGTAAAGAAGTGGAGTTATTCAACACGGGGTTCTTTAATACCGCATTTACCGAAGAAAATGAGTACTTCCGTGAAAATGGCCAGTACAGAGACAACGACAACAATATAAATCAGCGTCATGATGGACGTTACACCAACAACATCCTATTTAATTTTGTTGATGCTGATAGTCTGTCTTTGCATTCCGTAGGTGTGAAAGGCAGCGTACTTGCGCCATACGCAGAATTGAGTTTTTACAACGGGCATGTTGACGGTAATGTCATTGCAAGTAGCTTAGTCACGCCAGAAGTAACATTGTTTGACAACCAGGGCTTACCATATCTTGCACCGACTGGACAAATTAATGACTATCGTTTTGGCGCCATTGATGTCAGCGAGCCTGCTTCGTTGGCCTTGTTATTCGGCACCGGCGTATTGGTGTTTGCTCGTCGACGAAAACAGCTTGAATTAACACGATAGTTAAAATGCAAAAAAGCGAGCGCTAGCTCGCTTTTTTGTGTTAGTCACAAAGCATAAGAACTAGAGCGCAAAGCCACTGCGTCTAGGAGAAGATAAGATAAGCTCGTCACTAGTCACGCCATCGCCACTTCCACCTCGCCATCTTATCTGTAATCCTGCCTCAAAAGACTGGAATTCAACCGCAAACGCCTTACCAATGTAGCCAGACAAGATCCACTTATCAGCTATTCGGTACTGTCCTTCAGCCATTAAATTACCACTGAGACCGGTTGTTTTGTCGTAATCTAGCCTCGTTAACGCATCATCTGGATTGTTAAATAACGTGCCTAAAGGAAATCGCAGCTCATCTTGTTGCTCTAGTGTCGACAACGCCAGTGCGCTTCGCACTTTTACCTGCCAATTCATTGCTTCAAGCGTCAATAGTTCAGAATAACCACCAATACTAGCGAAATAGTTAGGGCTAAAATAGCCACCGTTTCCATAAGTAAAACCACTTAAGTTGTTATCGTAAGCGGTATAGCTCGCAAATGGACCAACACGCCAATAGTCTAACAATGATGAAACGTTTTCTGCTATGTCGTGGCTTAAGTCAAATCGTAGCGACCACATATTATTGTCTTTAACTCGCTCACCCCGTAACGTACTGATTTTTGTCGTTCCGGCTATAGACCACTTTGGTGCAACGGCATAGGCTGCCAGTGCACGCACTCCGTTCTCTATAACATAGCCCCAAGGCAAATTGTGATCGGCATTAAAGGTCCCCGTTTGGCTTAACAGGCTATCGTCTTTAGCCTGCCTAAATAACGTAAGGGCTAACGTTGTGTCTGATAAGAACTTAGTTGCGGATATTTGACCTGTCACTGTGTTATCAATTGGCTGAGTGAACATGCCATATTCAAGGTTTACATATACGTTGTAATCGTCGTTCTGGTATGACGCTTCTGCGCGAATACCAGTATCTTCAAAACCTGATATTCCGACGAAAGGCGTTTGCTCAAATGAAGATAGCTGTCTATCACCAAACCACGCACCTTCTTCAGGTTTACCACTGTAAAACTGTTTATAGTCAAAGGTGACTTGCCATAACCATTGTTCATAAACGCTGCCAAATCCAACGTATTGGCTTAAAACATCAAAATTGCCTAAGCCTTGTTGACCACTTCTATTTCGTACGTTGACACCATAGAGTACAGAGAAAGCATCTTTCGTTTGGGCGTCAACCGCCCGCTTATCTTCGTGCAAATAAGCATACAAGAATTGTTTTCTAGGCCACGCGTTTTGTACCTGTTCCTGTTTGAGGCGTTTTTTAATCTGTGAAAACTTCAACGATAATCGAGCCAGAGCAGCGTCATCGTTTCTGTTCAACGCTACCAGTTCATTGGCTATCACCGTATTGTCAGGAGATGTCAAAAGTACAGCTTCAAATGCCGAGGTCGCCGTGGCGATGTCACGACTCTCTTTTGCTGCCCACCCCAATAATTCGCGCTCTTCTAGAGTTAATGGGCGAATACGTTCTAACGCCAAAGCAGCGTCAATGCTATCTGAAAATTGTCCCGCCTCAAAAAAGAAAACCTGTCGCTCGGCCAACGCATCAGCACATCGACGAAGAAAAGTCTCGGTCGAGATAGAACACGCTAGTGTGTATGCTTGTTCGTTGTTGCCTTGCGCCACCAAGGTTGCATATTGGCCTTCTGTGTTGTTTAGTATTGAGAATAAATTGAGTGCCTTCTCGTAGCTTTTAGCATCGTAAAACTGCCATGCTTTGCCCTCAATGATGGACACGACATAGTCTCCTGAACGCTGATTGAGATAACTAATTAACAATTCATTGTCCATATGGGCTAATGCCTTTTGCACTTTTATGCCCAAAAGATTGTTTTGGCCCTGTAGGATAGATTGCTTTTGACTGTCAAGCGTGGCCACTTTTTTGGCGTTTTCGAATTGTGATTCCGCCACCTCTAGCATATTTTTATCGAGCGCAGTCCACCCTATGAGTAAATAGAAATCAGGGCGATTTAGTTCATTGCTTAGCGCCACCAGTTGCCTTACTTTTTCGGCCTTTGACGAAGCACGCGCTTTGGGCGTCATTCGAGCAAACGCCTCAAGTGGGGCGGCTAAGTTAGGCGCAGCGCTGGGGCTAGGCAGAGACGCAGCTTTATTAGGCAACGCATTTGTATTTGAGGTTGTTGTTTTTTCAGGCTTTACCTGTCCATTCACTCGCGCTAAGGCGTCAATCACATCTTTTGGCACCTCCCAATTAGGATAGGCTTTTTTTAATCGAGTATATTCCTCGTTTGCCAGTACAATCTGTTTTTGCTCTATGTGATACCACAGGCCCGTTAAGTCAGGTTGCTGAGCGTTTAAAACCGCTATATTGGGCCTATTGTCTTGGTAGGTTGTTGTGGCCTGAGCAAAGGCGTCAACGCTAGCAAAGCAAGCGCCCATGGCGACAATAAACAAAACGTTAACTCCCTTCATGATTTACTATCCATCGCGGCCAGCATAGATAACAATGTCAAACTGGCAGAATAATAGTCGGTATTGCGATTAAGCTCGGGCCAGCTTGCAGGCACTTGGTCTTTTACGTGTTTCACCGCACTTTTAATAGCATACATACCTTGTGTCATCTCGTAATTCGCCAATTCGCCTGTGACTAAATTCACCGTTGCAGGTACTTTCTCTTGTTGCCACCACTGCATGAATGGTGACAGCAGGTCACGTTCGTTGCTCTGCATAAAGTGTGATGACCACGCTAGATGTAAAGGAATTCTCACCGCGTTGAAACCATATTCTGGCGTTATCACACTGTTCAGCGTTACGCGGGGGTCTGCTGCATTGAACTCAACGCGTACCCAATCGCTTGGCAATCGATACTGCGAAAACTGCGCTTCAGCCAAAAGCGTTATACCGCTTTGGTATAACCCACTCCAAGTTTCGGGTTCGTCGGAATAGTTCGCGATGTCATTTATTGCAGGAAACACCCAATAAGACAGGTTTATCTGAACACTGTCCTTATTTTTAAACCCTGCCTCTCCTGGCAACAATAAAGTAAGGGTGCCAAGCTGTTGTATCAGCGTTTGCTCGACACGCGCTATAATCCGCTTTGCCGCTTCTTCATACGCACTATCGCCCCATTTACGCGATGCTCGTAACAAAGCCCATGCAATCAGGAGCTCACCATCAGAAGCGTTATTAACATCGTCGATGCATTGGCTATCGCGACTTTCACAGGGACGATAGCGCCAGCTGAAAAGCCCATCATCGCGCTGTAAGACCAGCTGCGTCCAATGCCAAAGTGTATCGAATGTCTTCTTATCGCCCGCCGCAACAGCGAATAGCATGCCATAGCCTTGCCCCTCGCTATGGGAAACGTCGCCATTTCCGCTATCTATAACTCGACCATCTTCAATAAACAGTGCTTTGTACGCTGAGAACGCTAAGCTAAAGGTCATGTCTTTTTGCGTTGAGCACGAAGACATCAGCAATACTACAAAGATTACTAGACAGCGAGATGTAACCTTTACCATGAGTCTTGAACTTGTTTATTTCTGCGCTTGAGCAGGATATACATCATGGTGCTAAGCACGCCAACGAGCAGTATAAAGCCAATTAACCAATACCAAGGATGGTTAGACAACCACAGTCGCAAATGCAACCACATGTCATCCGCCTCACCGACTTCAAACTTATCGCTTACCTGCATCACTAAAGAAGGAGTCTCACTGTCTTTCCAGGCAAAGAAGTCTCCTCCTAACTGCCCCCACATAGACAGACTGACAAGATCCAAAACTCGCTGATGCAGTAATTCAGGCGTTTGTGCTGCCATTATAAATAGGGTGTCGCGTTGTGAAGACGTCGGGTGCTGCTGCGCCGTCAATATAGCCTGCTCTCCTAAATCGCTTTGTTGTACAGTATTCCCATCAATTCGCATTTCCTTAAACGAAAGATCTTCACTTAATGTACGTACGTGATTGTATAAATTGTTTTGCAGCCGATAAGACCAACGTTTGCTCGATTCAATGGCAGTATTAAAATCATCCTGCTCAACCTGACTCAACGTCTCAGGTGTTCCTAATACAATCAAAGCACCCTCGGTATCTGGCGCATTGCCAAGTGTGATCTGTACATTAAGCAGTGGCGCTTGCGCTACCTGTGCTAGTTTCGCGATAAGAGTAAGCGCGCTATCCAAAAATTCACTATTTGGTGCATTAACGGTGGCAATCGGCGCTGATTTAAAGCGCGCAAATGGGTATGCTGCCTCGGCCAAAATAGCTAGATTGGGTTGTACTGCAACATGCCCCGCTGTCGGCAAATCGATTGCTGAAGTGTTTTCAAGCTGAAACACCAAATGTGATCCTGGAATGTCATCACATGGAACCCCCGCAAGCGGCGCGCGCGATGTTACATCGAAATCAATATTGTTGGTCCCACCTTTAAAATAACGTGCCGGTACTGAAAGTTGATAGTCTCTAAAGGACTGACCGTTTGTATTGGTTAATGCTAAACCATGCACCATCTCATCATTAACACTGACATTCATTATTGAGCCGGGTCCAAAGCCTGCACCATAGGCAAAATCAAGCAACAGTTTCACACTGGCACTTTCAGGTACGTAAAAGTCAGCTGGCAATCGAAACGATACTCTATGATTAAAATCGTTCTCATTTCGAAACTGAGCCGTTACGGCTCCAAAGTCATCAAATGTGTAATGTTCACCAGGCGCTAAAATACGGTGGCGCTGCAACGAATTTGCTTCCATTTGCGTCTGAGATAATACCGTTATGCGTTCTACTGGATTGAGCGCGTCATCCATAACAGCCAAGGCTTTCGTTGCTTGATATACTTCTTCATCAGTCGTGCCACTGACAATCAAACGGTAGCTCGCCGGTACTAAAACCCTGTCATTGGCGACAAAAGCAGGGGTACGCTGAGCAAACAAATACGCCCCGTCAATGTCATCAATTATATCCGATGGTAATACTGGGGCCAGCTGTGCAGTGGTACCAATCAACACGTGTACGGGCTGTTTTTCTTTGGTATTCAAATACCAAGCACTTTGCTCATAGCGGCGTACATTGTCCTCTTCCCAATACTCACCGCCTTCAAACGCGACATCAGGCAATACGTAGCCATCATCAAATACCTCATGGGTCACAGACAACGGTTGATACTGATTGCGCAATGCAAGCGCCTGTGCGGTTAAAGGCAACGCATTTTGTACAAGAACATCGGAAGGATCTCGCGCTGTGTAGAGCGCGACGCCACGCTGCCCACCAATGCCGGGGTTGAAGAAGCCGCTTAGAGTATCCAGTGTGAAAGCCGTTTGGCTAACGGATGTGTCCAAAGTAAGCGTTGAATTGTAGATGTTAATTTCGCTCCAGAGTTCTGGTGCGTTTCCATTAACGCATTGCTCAGCATAATGCTGACTTACTGAAAAGGTTAATGTATTAAAACCCGCACGCCATAGCGCTTTCGGAATGGGAATGTTAGAAACAAGTGACGGGCGCTCGGGGTCATAGCTAATTTGACCGATAGTCGCGTTGTTAAACCTCACATAAAGCTGTGAACGCTTTTTTATAAGCGCTTGTGAGCTCACTATTTCAAGACGCAGTTGCGCGTTATTTATATCGGTGACCGAACTTAAGGGAATAGATAGGTCGACGCTATCGGCCTTACCTTGAAGGCGCAAAGTGGCGTCTCCGCCATAAAAATCGGTAAGCCTAAACGTCTCCGTTTTCGCTAGAAGCGAAAAAGGCATTAGTATACAAACAAGTAACGTGAAGTATTTTCTTATCATTATTTTTCCCTTGCCGGCCCTTTGTACAGCCCTAGTCTTTCAGCAAACTTTCCCAGTAATACAACCACATGTAAGAAAACAGGTTTTAAACCGACTTTCAATACGTGTTTTACGCCAAACCAATACGAAATCGCTCTTGTGCGTCTACGTTGAAAAGACATCCAGCGCAAACTGTCGCAAAGCGCAAAAGAAATTACGTCATTGGTTTGTTGCTCGTCTTTGGGCTCAAATCGCACCCTTAACACGTTGGTCCGCTCGTCATAGTGCAACACATCAATAGGAATTTGCACATTCTTACTTTGAGCATGACTCCAAGACGTAAATATAGCGTTATCTGGAATGTTAGCACCATTGCCCTTAAGGCTAAGCCGAGCGCCTCCCAACGACAGGTCAATTAAGTCTCCAACCCAAGCCTCGTCAAAGTGCGTTTTAATAACCACGCTGTTCGCAGCAGGTAATCTTGCTTGTGTACGTACCTGCTTGCGTTCTAACAATACGCTCATTACGGAAAGCAGTAGTAATAAATTAAACCCGTTCCAGAGCATTACAACCACAGTAAGCTCTCGCGTGAGAGGTTCAGTGGCGTATTTATACCCACCGGCAACCAGTCCCAGCGTGATAACCAAAATAAGCCAATAAAAAACATTCGAAAGCGGGGAAACAAAGGTATGGTCCAGACTCTCCCCTTTTGGTGTAACCACAAACGATGGGGCGCGAGGTTTTATGAATACTTTAATGAGCGCATTAAGCGTAAAAGCGCATTGCAATATTTCGTATAACTCCGACACCAGCGGCCACCGTGTCCGACCGAACAACATAGTCGATATCGTGTAAGTCGCAATAACGTGAGGAAGCGTGAACGCGAAAATTTCTAGCATAGAGGCGTGGTAGACTTGTAAATCAAACACCAGATAAGCGAGCGGCATAAGAAGAAAAATAATCCGCGCAAAAGGAAACAGCCAAAACATGATAGAGCTCATGTAGCCAACCCTTTGATACCATTTAAGCCCTTTGGCATTGTAAGGCTTTTTGAGAAGCAAAATCTGTGTCATACCTTGTGCCCATCGCATTCGCTGCTGGATAAAGGCATCAAAGGTTTCGGGAGCCAAACCGCTTACCATAGGCCTATCGACGTACACTGACTCATAGCCCATCTTATGAAGATCTAATGCAGTTTCTGCGTCTTCCGTAATGGAATCGCCCGATATTCCGCCGACTAAATCTAAATGCGCCCTTCTCATCAACGCGGCAGACCCGCAAAAAAACGAACTGCCCCAATAGTCCAAACCCTTTTGAATGGTGCCATAGAACATGTCATTTTCAGATGGCATTCTCGTAAATGCCGAAAAGTAGTTACGTTCTACGGGGTCTGGATTGGCCATGAAATGAGGGGTTTGAACTAAGAACACCTTCTCATTTTTTAACATCCAAGGTACCGTGCGATCGAGAAAATCTGAAGTGGGTACATGGTCAGCGTCTAGAATTACAATAAGCTCACCCTGGGTATTTTGAATAGCGCTATTGACATTACCCGCCTTGGCAAACTCATTTTTTTCCCGCGTGTGGTAAGTGATGTCCAGTCGCTTACACAATGCCTGCAAGTCAGCTCGTCGCTTTCTAGCTGTCTGTGCCGCAACAGGATTTTCTGCGTTTATTTTCTGGTCTGTCCCCCCATCATCCAGTAGGTGAATGAACAGTTTATCCTTAGGGTAATCAAGCATTTTTGCTGCGCGAATGGTCACCTCAAGCATCTCTTCATCTTCGTTATAACTTGGGATCATGACGTCCACTGTAGGAAGTGTAGACTTATCCAGACCTTCAAGTGTTAAAAGAGGCCTATTGAGCGGAAAAGCATTAACCACAGCACCCAAAATAGAGGTAATACCCGCATAGATCTCTGCGATAAAAAGAAGCCAAACGGCAACAAAGGAGAGGATATCTGAATATTTAAGCGTATAAATACCACGCCATAGTAAGTAACGAACGCTGAGCGCTACGCCAAGCAAGAGGGCAATAGTACGGAACAAATGCTGATATTTTTGGGTGTGGTTGGCTTCACGACTGCAAAGAGAAATGACGATTAGGATGATGACAGAAGAAAAAAGCTGACCAATGGCATCTATAGGCGCAAGCAGCAGTACCCCTAACAGGAGCGCTGCACCCCAAAAGAAAAGAAAAAATTGCGTTGTTAAGTGCGGTCTATCCCGTTGCCAGTTGTCCAAGCTTGCGATCCATTACGTGTATTTGTGCTACACATGCATAGTTCGCCCTGTTGATTAACGATACGGTTCCGTCAGACACGTCAATTTCGTGATTGCTCTTATAAAACATTCTCGAGATAGCGTCCCTTTGTGTTTTGTTACTCTTGCTCGCTATAAATAACGCTGGATAGATTGAAACACCTAACCCAACTAAAGCAACCAAGCCATAAAAAAGTACAGGTGACATAATTGGCGCTGTATACAGGGAAAACAAAAACATAGCTATACTTGCGACAGTAAATATAGCAGTAATTTTACGTAAGCGTATAACTTTTATAAGGTTATTTTCCGCATGCAACAACATATTGAGGCGACGCTTCCACAATGCGTCAGTGTCTTGAGTGGTGCGCGCGCCTACTAGCTTTGGTTTTTCATCACTGGTTTTTGCGCGTTCAGCATGAGGGGCCGAAACATCAACTATTTGAAGCGCGTTAGTACCATAAGACAACACTACGCGGTTGTCGTTAAGTACATCGGTATCGCCGCTTGTGTGTGAACCTTCGATTAACTTCACTTTGAACACTCCCCATTAACTGCATTTGAGTTTACTTCTACTCATCCTGAGGAAAAATCATGAAAACCATACTTACTGATTAGAAAGTATACGCTCCAATGATAAAAGCGGTATTGAACTTTAGCTTATTAAACTTTTGAATAACCAGTAATGGCGAGGCTTACACGGAGAAAACGCGAGAAAAGGAGGGTGTTTTTATGTAAAAAATACATCACAAAAACTGTTTATTTTTCATGCTTTTTAACTGTTTTTTTGCGTTCTTAGCTTACTCAATATACTCAACAGATTGCTAACATTAAACACAGTCCCAAAAATACTGCCAACAGAAAAAGCATAGATTAGCCCTAATGTTTCTGCGACTAGAAACACCTGTCGAATACGGTGTGTATCTCTAATAACAATTGAGCCAACCGTAAAGATGAGTGACGATGCATAAGCAAATAGGATGATCCACGCGTGCGCTAACACAAACCACTCGTAAATGAGAAATGCGATGTTGACACCAATAAACACAAACAAGACAGTTTTACTTCGGTTCTTTATCGCGATGAGATTGCGTAAACTTGCCAAAAATGTCCCAACGCCAGCGGCCATTGCGTCAAGCATAAAGAAGTGCGCACTTAGCGCGGCTAAAGCAAATGCTGAAATAAGTAAGTAGCGGTCAACATGGTTTTGTCGATAACCAATAAAATTAAGGATGACTGCAAGCGCGCCAAACGCTTCAGCAATAATAATCATCGGGGTACATCTCTCTTTAAAACTTAAGGTAATAGGCTTTGCACAAAGCTCTAAATTGGTCTGTATACGCACTTTCTTGATCGCGTATGGTCAGCGTATCTGATAAGACTTTGTCGCTTGGCTGAAGGCGAAACTGAAACGCGCTCAAATATGGTTCTCGCGTCGCACTGTGCCTTATGTTGATAATACGCGTGAGGTACAACCCTTGTTCACCGGCAAGGTAAATAATCTTCTTTGCGCTGGCGTAGGGGTAAACGCAATACATAGACCCCGTATCCACAAGGTACTCAGAACAAAATTGAAATAAATCAACCGGCTCAAGACGAGACACTTGCCGTGCAACAGCACGTGCGGATGTTTGTGCGCAATACGCATTAGTTGCCGATTTTGCACTGTCGAAATATGGAGGGTTGGTAATGATAAGATCGTACAAATGAGACGGTTGAAAATGCGCTAAGTCAGTATGAACAACCTGCATTCTGTTTGACCAAGGTGCATGTGCAAAGTTCTGAGATGCTTGAGCGGCGGCACTGTCATCAATTTCGATGGCATCAACGGTGGTTTCTTGTGATGACTTTTGTGCAAGCATCAGTGCCAAAATGCCGCTTCCTGTTCCGATATCGAGAATGCGCTTCGCGTTGTTCGTATTGGTCCAGCTGCCTAAAATAAGACTGTCAGTATTGACCTTCATGGCGCATTTATCCTGCGCTACCGAGAATTGCTTACAACGGAACATGTACTACTCGCACTTTTTAACTAACAGATGTTTTAACGTATAGACGCATGCTTCACCATTGTTGCAATGACATCATATTTCTTGCCACGTCAACAGCATGTACAGGTCGATATTTCTTAAGTGGCCCCTTCATTACATTTTGCCATACCGGCGCCGTTTTCTGTGCTATATCTTCAAGAAAACGTGATTCACTGCGCTCTCCGAGTAACAAAGAGGGGCGAACTGCTGAAGCATTAGGCAGCTGGGGCATACGCATTATGGCATTTTCTAACTCTCCTTTTACTCGCAAATAAAAATTACTGCTTTTGGCATCAGCGCCAACCGATGAAATCCACACAAAGCTGTCGGCACGCTGAGCGCGTGTTAGCTGCGCGGCAACGTGCACAAATTCAAAATCAACACGACGAAACGCTTGCTTAGATCCTGCTGCTTTCAATGTTGTCCCCAAACAGCAGTACACATGATTTACACTAAAATACCCTTGATAGTCTTGTAGGTTGTCGAAATCAATAACCACCGGTTTCAACTTTTTATGTGGGTCATTAAACATTTGCGCAGATAGCGGTTTTCTCACTAAACAAGTGACTTCTGCATAACGCCTATCTTGTAAAAGTATATTTACAAGCGTTCGTCCCACTAAACCTGTCGCTCCTAGCACAATTGCGGTTTTCATACTTCACACCTTGTATCATTGAATGGTTTCTCTACAATCAAACCTTCGACAGGTAAATATGCAGATAAAAATGAAAAAAGCCCTTTTGATTGGAGCCGCTATGCTCTCTACTGCTTTAAACGCTGAAACGCTCACTATTGAGCGTATTTTCTCTTCTCCCTCTTTGGATGGCAATGCACCACGTTCATTAAAAGTTTCACCCGATGGACAGCGCGTAACCTTCTTAAAGGGAAAACAAACCGATTACGAGCGTCTTGATTTATGGGAATACCATATTGAAAGTGGCGAAACTCGTATGCTGTTCGATTCAAACGATTTGTCTAGCGGCGAAGAAGTGCTTTCAGACGAAGAAAAGGCGCGACGCGAGCGTATGCGTTTATCAGGCAGCGGCATTGTAAGCTATCAATGGTCTGATGACGGTAAAGCCCTGTTATTCCCGCTAGGCGGTGATGTGTTTTATCACAAGCTCGGTGAGAAAGGCGCAAAACAGCTTCTTGACACCGACGCATTCGAAACCGACATAAAACTATCTCCAAAAGGCAACTACATCTCTTTCATTCGCGACCAAAACTTATACGTAAAACACATCGCGTCGGGCAAAGAGATGGCTATCACCAAAGAAGGTGGTGACAATATTAAATTCGGTATGGCTGAGTTTGTCGCACAGGAAGAAATGGGCCGCATGACAGGCTACTGGTGGTCTGGTGACGAAAGTAAAATTGCCTTCACCAAAGTGGATGAAAGCCCGGTAGACGTTATTACTCGTTCAGAAATTTATGCCGACGATATCAAGCTTATCGAGCAAAAGTACCCTAAAGCAGGGACGCCGAATGTTGTTGTAGAACTCGCTATTCAAGACATCAACACCGGTAAACGTACTTGGGTTGATCTAGGCGAAAATAAAGACATTTACTTTGCTCGCGGCAAGTGGATGCCAAATAGCACAACGTTTACTTATCAATGGCAAACCCGCGACCAGCAAACGCTAGAGCTTCGTGCATTTGACCTTTTGTCAGGCAAGCAAAATGTGCTACTGACCGAAACCAGCAACACTTGGGTTAACCTGCACGACGACCTTTACTTCTTAAAAGATAAGGGCCAGTTTATTTGGGCATCTGAGCGCGATGGCTATAAACATCTTTACCTCTTCGACAACAACGGCAAATTAGTTAAACAACTAACAAAAGGCGACTGGGTTGTTGATGATGTAGAAGCCATCGACCTTGCTAACAATCAACTTTACTTCTCTGGCCGCAAGGACACACCATTAGAAAGCCACGTTTACAGCGTTTCTCTAGATGGCGGTGACATCAATCGCGTAACGGAACTTGGCGCCTATCACAGCGCAGCGTTCAGTAAAGATGCGTCAATCTTTATTGACCGCTTCTCTACCATCAATTCACCTGCTCAAGTTAGCCTAAACGATGCATCTGGTAAGCGTATTACATGGCTTGAAGAGAATAAGGTCGAACAAGGCCACCCGCTACACGCTTACATGGACAGTTGGACAGCGCCTGAATTTGGGGACATCACCACCAAAGACGGTGCAACACTTAAGTACCGCATCTACACGCCTCAAAACGCGAAAGAAAACCCGCAGCAAAAGCACCCTGTTATCGTTTATTTATACGGCGGCCCGCACGCCCAAGTAGTGACTAATAGCTGGGCAGGCAATCGCGGTTTGCTTTTCCAACACTGGGTAGACCAAGGATATGTAGTGTTTACGCTAGACAACCGTGGTTCAAACTATCGTGGCAAAGGCTTCGAAGATCCGATTTACAAGAAGATGGGCTTTATTGAAGTTGATGACCAAGTAGCGGGCGTTGAGTTCTTACGCACACTGCCATTTGTTGATGCTAAGCGAATTGGTGTACACGGCCACAGTTACGGCGGTTACATGACGCTTATGACCATGTTTAAAGCGAGCGATTATTTTGCAGCAGGCGTGTCCGGCGCGCCAGTAACGGACTGGCGTTTGTATGATACCCACTATACTGAACGCTACATGGGCAACCCTAATACCGACAATGATGCATACACTGCATCGTCAGTATTCCCTTATGCGAAGGACTTAAAAGGCGACCTGCTTATTTACCACGGTATGGCTGACGACAATGTATTGTTTACCCACTCAACCATGCTATACAAGCATCTGCAAGACTTGGCTATTCCATTTGAAACCATGGATTACCCGGGTAAGAAACACAGCATTCGCGGAAAGCAAACGGGCATTCACCTGTATAAGACCATTACGAATTTCTTCAATAGAAATTTGAAAGACTAACGGTGAAAAGCAGCAAACGAAAAACGGGTCTTCAATGACCCGTTTTTTGTCTCTGTAGCGAATCCGTCGTCGACGTTTACGCAAATAACTGTGTGGCCAAGTTTTTCTGCACAGCTTGCGCTGACGAAGCGCTCAATTCAATTTCAATGGCGTCGGCTTTGCCTGACAACCACAGTTTAAGCTCTGCATCCGTATCAAAATGCCCTGCAGTTTCTACCACAAACTGGGTAATCGACTTGTAAGGAATGGAGTGGTAGTTAACCTTGCGCCCCGTTAGGCCTTGTTTGTCGATAAGGATAAGGCGTTTGTTGGTAAATACACTCAAATCACGAACCAACTTAAACGCTGAAGTAACGACTTCATTATCTGCAAGTATTGGTGATAGTTCTTCCTGTACGTCCGAAGCATCCGTCTCACTGGCATTACCCATAATGGTGTCAAATAAACCCATCTTTATTTCCTTTTAGGCAGAGGCAAGTTTTACTCGCCATTGAACTCGATGCGCCAATGGTTTGGGTTTGTCTAGTGCATAGCCTTGACCAAAATCTATTTTTAAGTCGCGAAGCACATCTGCTGTTGCTTTGTCGACGACGAATTCTGCCACGGTTTGCTTACCCATGCTGTGCGCAATGTTATTAATCGCTGTCACTGTAGCATGATCGATTGGATCGTGAACAATGTTTCGCACAAATGAACCATCTATTTTCACATAATCGACATCGAGGTTTTTTAGATACGTGAACGATGACATACCCGCGCCAAAATCATCGAGCGCAAAGCTGCAGCCAATGTCTCTCAAAGTTGAGATAAAGTGTTTAGCGGCATTAAGGTTAGTAACGGCAGTGGTTTCTGTTATTTCAAAGCATATTTTCTCGGCGGGAATACTTGTGCTTTGCATTCGCTGTGCAATTTTATGTAGCGCCATTTCATCGCCTAGGGTGATACCTGATAGATTGATAGCAACCTTGCCAACATTATCGATGTGAGCAGGATTTTGCTCTAGGGTATTAAGTGTGTTTTCTACCACCCACAAATCGACTTTGTTCATTAATCCATGCCGCTCAGCTAGCGGAATAAATAACCCTGGGCTAATTAAGCTGCCGTCTTTAGCATGTAATCGAAGTAAGATCTCATAGTGTTGAAGCTGCGCAGTATGAATGCCGTCTGGCACACATAACGGCATGATAGCCTGACTGTATAGTTCAAAACCATCATTTTGCAACGCACGATGCAGCGCATGCAGCACCTCATTTTCACTGTCATCAATTGCCATTTGACTATCATTTTCGCGAAAGACAAAGTAGCGATTACGTCCAAGGTGCTTGGCTTTGTAGCACGCATTGTCAGCCGCTTTAATAAGCGCCTCTGCACTTTTGGTTTGGCCATTTATTTCAATAACACCAATACTTGCACCGACGAAAAACAGCTTGTCGTCGTATACAAAGCGATAGTTAGAAATTGCGATAAGCAACTTGTCCAGAATACTTGTAACCTCGTCTAAACGCTGGTTCCTAAAGATAATGCAAAACTCATCACCACCAATACGTGCAAGTAAGTCATTACTATTTACATACTGCCTAAAAATAGTGGATATCTCTTTGAGCAACTTATCTCCAGCTGGATGACCACAGCTGTCGTTGACCAATTTAAAACGGTCCATGTCCACAAAGCACATCACGCTTTGTGTGGTGCGTGCTTTATTACCGATAACGTGGAGAGAAGGCGATGTATGAACCTCAACGGCGTTTGTTGAGGATTGAGGATCGTTGTTGTCGATGCCTTGTGACAACTCGTTAAGCAGTAAGCGAAGCTGAGCGTCAAATGCATAGCGATTTAACAACCCCGTTAACTGATCGTGATTGGCTTGAAAGTACACCTCTTCTTGAAGTGCTAGCTCTTTCGTAACATCACGCGCAATGCCTTCTACTGCAATTAACAATCCTTTATCGTCGACAATCGGCGTGTCTGAGAATTCGATTATGTGCTCTTGTCCAGACTTACCTCGATAATGAACTAAGTACGGCTCTGGTTTGTCGCCGCGCGCAATGATCTGACGAATCTCAAATGTTTGATCTGGCACTTGTCGAACATGTTTAGCTTGGTCAGCGCAAAAATCATCAGCGCTGTAGCCCAAAATTTCTTCAATACCAGCACTCACGTAAACGAATCGATGTTCGGCAGTTTTGGTATATACAAAATGACGATGCATACCATCTACCAATCGCCTGTAGCGTTCTTCACTGTGTTTGAGTGCCTGTTGCGCTCGAAATCGTTCGGAAACATCACGCACTGTTACCGCAATATTAGCACCGGCTTTTACGACTTGTACTTTAAGCCACTCTGGTACTATTTTGTCTGACGTAACAGCAATATGCGCCTCGTACGGCACACCTGTCTCAGCTACCTTTTTAACGTGAGTAAAATCACTATCAAAGCGGATATATTGCATTTGTTCGGACAAAGGCATTTTGCTGAGGACTTCACATGCCCCCCTAAAAACGTATCGGCTGTAACTGTTTGCTTCAACCACGATAAAATCGTCGTCAACTGGCTGATAAATTAGCAGAGCGTCAAGCGATGCCTCGCTAGCCGTAAGATAACGCTGTTGACTCACTGATAATTTGACCGCGCCCTTAAGTTGTTTATGCAATACATAACTTACCAATGCAGACATAAGGAGCCCAATTATGATTATTAACAACCCAGAGTTGTAAGGGCTCAGCTGTGATTGCATAGAAAGGACTAAATTGCGCTGTATAAATGGAAACGGTGCAAGTGACACTATCGTGCCGTCATTGACCAGAGCCCCGCCTTGAAACAACATGCTTGTGTCAGACGTAAGAGTGAAATTAAATTGCGGCCCTACTAACTCGCCCAGCATGACACCTAAAATAGTCTGGACGTCGAAACCCGCCACAATATAGCCGTGTTCAGGTTCTTGAGGGCTAATAGCCCGCCCAACCAAAATATAGTGATGTTGTGTGTCTTGGGAGTAAATCAACGCACTTTTGAGGCTTTCGGAATACTCAGTTATCTCGATACCAACCGAATTCATTGGCATACCAATAAATCTGTTGTTAATACGTGTTTTACTGCCTGATGAGGGTGTAGCTACCCACTGAATAATGCCTTCTGCATTAACAAAAACCAGCGAGCTGAACCCCTTTTGCATTCCCATAAGCGACATGGCTTGTGCGTTGAACC
>CAYVST010000075.1:0-18245 GCA_964454185.1 uncultured Alteromonas sp. | reverse complement strand
CTACCTGTGACGGTACTTTGGTTGAAACCGGTACGTTCAAGATAAAAGGGTACGATGGTCCTATTATCGAGTGTGATAAGTGCGGCAGTGACATGGAGCTTAAAAACGGTCGATTTGGAAAATATTTCGGCTGTACTAACGAAGAATGTAAGAACACGCGTAAACTGTTGCGCAATGGCGAGGCTGCGCCACCAAAAGAAGATCCAGTAGATTTGCCTGAGTTACCGTGTGAAAAGTCAGATGCGCACTTTATGCTACGCGATGGTGCATCGGGTATTTTCTTAGCCGCGCACAACTTTCCGAAATCGCGTGAAACTCGCGCGCCTAAAGTGGAAGAATTAGCGCGCTTTAGAGACAGAATTTCGCCCAAATTCTACTATCTTGCGGACGCGCCACAGAAAGACTCAGATGGAAACCCAGCTATTGTTCGCTACAGTAGAAAGACCAAGCAGCAGTATGTGATGTCTGAAAACGAGAGTGGAAAGGCAACGGGCTGGTCTGCATGGTACGACGATGGTAAATGGCAAGAGCAAGCGGCCAAGAAGTCGGCAACGAAGGCAAAAGCCAAAAAGAAATAGCCTTTAGTATTTAGCATGGTAAAGCCCGAGTATTCTCGGGCTTTTTGCTTTCAGGCAAACGTTGTACAATGCCGCAAAGCGTTAAAAGTATTAATAGAGAGTGCATTATGGCCTCATTACAGGACCAATTATTAAAAGCTGGGCTAGCAGATAAAGCCACAGCAAAACAAGCGCGTGCAGATAAACGCAAAAAGCAAAAGCAAAAAAATAAACAAAAGCAACCTGTGCTAGATGAAGCCACTGTTGCAGCACAGCAAGCGGCCGAAGAGAAAAAGGCGCGTTCAAGAGAGCTTAATCAGTTTCAGCAGCAAGAACGCGAAAAGCGCTCTATTGCCGCCCAAGTGCGCCAACTTATCTCGGTGAATAAGCAAGAGCGAAAAGGCGATACGGTATTGAACTTTACTCACGACAATGTCGTGAAGCGTATGTACGTGAGTGAAGAAATGCACAAGCAAGTGACAAAAGGGCGCTTAACCGTTGTATTGTTGGATGATGCGTATGAACTTGTACCAACGCCAGTGGCAGACAAAATTGCACAGCGCGACGAGTCACCCATTGTTTACCGTGCTGACTTGGATAAGAGCGGTAACGACGGTGTGGACGAGAACGAAGAAGATTGGTATGCCGATTATGAAATACCAGACGATTTAACCTGGTAAACATGCAATGACTGAAACGGACTGCGGCGTTGTTAAGGAAATTGAAAAAGAAGGTGTAACTTATCGTTTAGTTACGCCTTCTTTGCGTTATGAAGCAAGCTTTAGGCAGTATATTACCGAACTGAAAGGTGAAGAGCGTTATCCTTTTGTGCTTGACTTAGAATCCACCGATTTCTCTGCGTACCTAACGCGCCTTGCGCAAATTAAGCGTGGTATTGATTTACCCAAAGGATATGTCGAAAGTTCAACATTCTGGTTAATGTGTGGTGAAACGATAGTCGGTGTATCAAACTTACGTCATCGTCTTAATGAGGAAATTGCGCAAGTTGGCGGGCATATTGGTTTGAGCGTAAGACCTAGTTTCCGAGGGCGGGGGATGAGTACCCTCTTGCTCAGGTGGACCTGTGAAGTGGCACATGCCATGGGGGTAGGTAAGTCTTCGGGAAACGTGTTGCACGTTCACTGCTATTCTCACAATAAACCATCTCAACGCATGATCACGTCGGTGGGCGGCGTATTACATTCTGTGGTCACAACGCAAGCGCATAGCGTTTCTCGATATACAATCGAACTATTAGACTAAAGATATTGGTTCAGCGGCCGAATAAACGGCTGTGAGAGTTTCATATTCTCGAATTCTTTTCTATAACTATAACTATTAGATTGCCAATAATGTACTGAGGTAGGCCATGAAGCGCTTGTGTATGTCGGGTATCCGCTATTTTTGTTTCGCTCTTATTTGCGTTAGCTCGCAGAGTATGGCGGGTTTATTCAGCATAACGGTGAACAATTTGGGAGGGTTGACGTCGTCGCAAGTTGATATCTTCGATGATGCAGTAGATTTTTGGGAATTCGTACTACCTGGCGTACAAAGCGAAATAGACCTCAGTTTACAAATATCTGCCATCGGCGAAAACATTGACGGAGAGGGCAATGTTCTTGGCTCAGCGGGGCCTAGCAGCATTACACTGGCATCTGATGCGGGGTTTATATATGCAAACCGCGGGCTGATGCGTTTTGACACTGCAGATTTAAATGCGCTGGAGCGTGCCAATTTGCTTTTCGATGTAATTGTTCATGAAATGGGGCATGTGATTGGCTTTGGAACTCTGTGGGATACAGGAAGAGTGATTGCTGGCACTCAGAACGTGTATGAGAGAGGAACAGGGCGCTACACTGGCGCATATGCGTTAGATATCTATCGGCAAGAGTTTGACCCTGACGCCACTTTTATTCCTGTTGAACTTGACGGCGGTGCTGGCACTGCTGATGGACATTGGGATGAGTTCTGGCCAGGTGGTGCATCTGACTTGATGACGGGCTTTTTGGGGCCTGTTCCTACGACGGTAAGCCGAACGACTATTGCTTCGTTTGCTGATATCGGATATTTGACTGTTGCAACGCACGCAGTAAGCTCACCCGCCACAGTAGGACTTTTAGCGTTAGCGCTGTGCTTTATCTGCGCAAGGCGCAGGCCAGTAGCGTTAAAATCTAACTACGCCTCTTTCTGAAAACTTTATGGCAGTACGCTTTCATTGATCTCAATCAAGGTTGTGATAAGTAGCGCTTGCTGAACTTATAATGCGTAAATAGAATCCGCCGCTTTCGATTAAAGCGTCTAGTAGCGGTTTATTTATGACAGAACTTATATCCAATTCTCATTCTGAGATTTTCCCAGCAACGCCTCGCGCTGAAATAATGGCGCCGGAGTTATTGGCGCCCGCAGGAAGTTTGCGCAATATGCGCTACGCCTTTGCTTATGGCGCTGATGCTGTATATGCTGGACAGCCTCGCTATTCACTGCGCGTTAGAAACAACGAATTCAGCTTAGAAAACCTTGCATTGGGCATCGAAGAAGCACATGCGAAGGGCAAGAAGTTTTATGTTGTAAGTAATATTGCGCCTCACAATAGTAAAATTGCTACTTACCTAAAAGACATTGCTCCCGTTGTTGCGATGAAACCCGATGCGTTGATCATGTCTGATCCAGGCCTCATTATGTTGGTACGTGAAGCTTACCCTGAGATGCCCATTCATCTTAGTGTACAAGCAAACGCGGTAAATTATGCCACAGTAAAATTTTGGCAAAAGCAGGGGATAGAGCGGGTCATCTTGTCTCGTGAGTTGTCACTTGAAGAGATTGAGGTTATTAAAGAGCAAGTGCCAGACATGGAGTTGGAGGTCTTTGTTCACGGTGCACTCTGTATGGCTTACTCTGGTCGGTGCTTATTGTCGGGCTATATGAATAAACGCGATCCTAATCAGGGCACTTGTACCAATGCGTGTAGATGGTCTTATGATGTTAAGGCTGGCAAAGAAAATGAAACCGGCGACATTGTACACGTTGAGCCTGCAAACGCAGAAACAGGGCCTCAAACCGTTACTCCAACCCTTGGTGAAGGTGCGCCGAGCACTGAAGTGTTTATGTTGGAAGAAAAAGAGAAGCCTGGTGAGCTGATGCCAACGTTCGAAGATGAGCACGGCACCTACATCATGAACTCAAAAGATCTGAGGGCTGTGCAGCATGTAGAGCGCCTCACCCGTATGGGAGTTCATAGTTTAAAGATTGAAGGTAGAACGAAGTCACACTATTACTGCGCGAGAACCGCGCAGGTTTATCGCAAGGCCATTGATGATGCCGTAGCAGGTAAGCCATTCGATATGAGCTTAATGGCAAACTTAGAAACCTTAGCACATCGAGGTTACACCGAAGGTTTTCTTCGCCGTCATGCGCACCAAGCGTACCAGAACTATGAATACGGTCACTCGGTTAGCGATAAACAGCAGTTCGTTGGCGAAATAATTGGACGATGTGAGACAACAGGTTTGGCTATTATTGATGTGAAAAACAAGTTTTGCGTCAATCATTCGCTTGAGCTTATGACGCCTAATGGGAACTTACATTTTGTGCTAGACCGCATGTTAGACAATAAAGGCAATGTCATAGATGATGCTAAAGGCTCTGGTCATCAAGTACGTATACCAGTTCCCACCGATGTAGATTTGGAATTTGCTCTACTGCTAAGAAATCTTGATAAAGGTGTTGATACTCGCAATCCGTTCAAACAAGATGTACCGTCGTTAAAGGGCTAGTTGATGGCCCTAAAAATACTCTCGACCTGCATTAACTGCGATATGTGCGAACCTGAATGCCCTAACCAAGCCATCAGCATGGGTGAAAAGGTCTTTGAAATCGACCCTGCGCGCTGTACCGAGTGTGTTGGTCATTACGATGCGCCTACTTGTGTAGCGGTTTGTCCTATTGATGTTGTTAAGCCCGATCCATTGTACAAAGAGACGCTTGATCAACTCGCTGAAAAGTTCGTTATGCTTACCCAAGCAGATTGATATGCTGTTGTTGCTTAGAGAACATAGTTTTACTTAGTTTCATGCTTGGTGTTTACCACACACTTATTTAACTTATGCTAAATGTGACTTGAATATTTGGCCGCGTGAGGCATCATCTCTGGCCAAGATACAACGAAGCGAGTAGCGACAGCGTACTGTAAAAAAGTGCCAATCGTTACACAGCACGACTCTACGATGAGGTTATATTATTGCAATGGTAACGTGGAAATTGCTTACGTTTGAACAGCTGAGCAACAATCAATTGTTTGATTTACTGAAGTTGCGTGTAGATGTTTTTGTCGTTGAACAAACGTGTCCGTACCCTGAGTTAGATGAGAAAGACCGCCATCCTGAAACTCGTCATTTAATGGGCGTTAAGGACGGCGAGCTTGTAGCATGTGCACGTCTTTTGTCAGCTGGTGTAAGTTATCCATCGGCGAGTATTGGACGAGTAGCAACCCGCCAGTCTTTTCGAGGGAAAGGAGCGGGTAAATTACTTATGCAACGTGCTATCGAGGAGTGCGAAGGTCTGTGGCCAAATCAAGACATCGAAATCGGCGCGCAAGAGTATCTCAAAGCGTTCTATGGATACTTCGGGTTTGTGCCAACGTCAGACATGTACTTAGAGGATGATATTCCCCATATTGATATGAAACGAACAAGTGAGCGCAAAACCAAGTAAAACAGTTCAAAAGCGGTCGATAAAGCGTCGCAAGGGCAAGGAATAAGATGGCTTAAAAACCGTTATTCCGTGCCCACTGCACCTTTGTTAGGCCCAAGTACGCATGCCTATCACGCCAAACCAGCCCAAATAGAGCACAACTAACGCGTTAGCAACACCAAAAATCAAGCTAATGACCTTCGTGGTAGCATGATTAAACGTTGCTTTATTTGATAACAGCTGCCACAAGGCAGCAAGCGCTGTGGGTACAAGCAAGATACTGCTAATCATCACACCAATTGAAACAACCGTTGGAGAGCCCAGACGGGGAATAGGGGCAAGTAACCCAAACCCTAAAAATAGCAGAAACACCCATGCGGAAAATACGCAGCAGACCATGCTTACATAGAGGTTTCTTTGATTTAAAGATTTGCATTGGCCTTTTGCGACACGCGTAATCCATACAAAACTCAGCGGTATGAGAATTGCGCCAAGCATAAGCCATACGATAAGAATCGTTTTATCAGCCCATGCATCAAATGCCGTGATTTTTTTGAACACCCTGTCACCGTAGTGTAAAACGTCTCCAAGTATTGGATCGCGGGAAAATGTAGCAACTACATGACCCTTTTTATTTGTAAACTGTTCCTTGTCGCGGAAGTGCAATTCACGCTTCCACCCTGGAATAACTGCGCTGGCAAATTCGCTATGTGTGGGGGTGTTGTGCAAGGTGTAAGGTGTAATAAGTCTTTCAAGAAACCACCTCACCTGGTTTCGAGGATTGTAGTAGCGATAATAGCCTTCAATGGCATTAGGCATTTTGGCGCTAGTTTCTTTCTTATTGTGGTGCATTGCCACTGTATTCCCTACCGCGTATTGTGCTGTTTCTTGTCGCGTGTCTCTTGTCGTAGTTTCGCTTGTGACGGTTAACGCGGTATGAATAACTTTTACGATGGCTCTAAATGCAGTGTCATTGTCACCGTTTTGTAAAACCACAAAACCGAACTTATGTGCAGGCGAATAGGACAACTCTGACCGCCAGCCTCGAAAGGCGCCATCATGACCCCGATAGCGCCAATTGTCATAAAAGCGAGCATGGTTAAAAACGCCGTATCCCGACCCAAAACGTCCAACATTGGTGGTTAACGATTGCTCAATGCGCGCATACTGTTCTGTTCTAAAAAGGTCATTGTTGCGCATTACCATGGCATTGAGCAGTAAGGCCATATCACCAATGTTCATTGTAAGGTTACCCGCATAAGACATTAGCACCGGTTTATAATGACTAGGTTGCTGCCGTTTATCGTAGCCGGTTGCGATGTTATTCGGTTGATTCTCAAAACTCGCACGTTTTATGCCCAATGGGCCAAAAATATACTGTTTGGCATAGGATGAAAAAGACATGCCGGTTACACGTTCAACGATATGAGCAGCAACCGCTGCCGCGGTATTTGTATAAGCGTGTCGAGTACCTGGTGGCCATCGTGAAACCCGACTCTTTGGATTGACCGATAGTGCGTCTACAAGTGAAATACCCGCAGAATTGTCAAATGCAAATTCACGTAAAGACATATCGTCCCAGCCAGTTGTATTTTCAACTAGGTGTTTCAGTTTAAGTGGGTGTGTTGTGTGCCACGCATTCTCAAAGACGAAGTCTGGCAGTAGTGAGTGAATGTTATCGTCTAAACTAATCTGTCTGGAATCAACCAGCTGCATAATAGCAATGCCCACAATCATTTTGCTTACCGAAGCAATCCGATAGTTCGTGTGGTGTGTTGCTGGTTGTTGGCGCGCTAAATTTGCAAATCCAATCGTGCGTATATGCTGCGTTTTATTCGGTAAAACAAGTGCATAAGCCACGGAAGGCAAGCCATGCTGTTCAGCAATTTGCGCAATTTTGTTATCAAGTTCACCTAAATCTTGGGCAACAGCTAAACGCAATGGAGCATACAAGAGTAATAGCAGGAACAGGAACGGCATTAAAGGGGGGCGTAGAATCACAGTATTATGTTGCAAAATAGTCTCCTTCACATTTATCAACACGTAGTGCGCTCTTACGGTAAATGTGTGTGATAGGAAAGTGGCAGAAAACTTTTGTTATCTGTTGTTATGGGGTATAACAAAGGCAGTGTTCACAAAAAGTCACAATGCTAACTCATTAATTTATGGATAAAAAATCAAAAAGTACGGTTGTGTATAAGTTTGGTGATTTTACACTGTATCCTTCAAGTGAAAGGCTTTTTCAAGGTTCACAAGCCATAAAACTCGAGCCTCAGCTGTATGCCTTACTTTGGCTTTTTGTGCAAAACCCTAACGTCATCGTGTCTCGAGATACCATAGAGCGAGACGTTTGGATGGGAAGGCCAGTTACCGATGAATCAATCAGAGCCGCCCTAAAAAAGCTTCGAGACTGCTTGGGAGATGATGCCCGTGCTCCTCACTTTCTAAAAACAATTCCACGGCAAGGATACAAATGGCTAGCACCTGTGACGAAAAGTAGAGATAACGGGTCAGTCTCAGGTCGTATAAAAAAGGGGTACCGCAAATACGGGAACCATGCGTTTGGCACAATCCTTCTACTTGTTATCATCTATGGCGCCTTTGCGGTATTCAGTATTAATAACGCTGACGATAAGGCGCAACATGAAGTGCCTGTTGTGACTCGTATGACTGCGCTTACTGGCTCTGAAGTTAATGCCGATTATCATGAAAAAACGGGAAAGTTAGCGTTCTTACATCGCGAAACGAAGAGCAGCCCTCAACAGCTTTATATCAAAACACTTGGCGACAACCTCGTTTCTAGGCTCAGTTGGGACAATGCTAATTATAGTGACAGCCATTGGTCTTCAGATGGCAGTAGATTGGCGTTTACCCGATTACTTGATGGACAGTATGGATTTCATGTTGCATGGTTTTCCGACAACGGTGACGTCGATCGCGTTGAGACCCTTTCATCCAGTGACTTCAACGGCAAGTTTATCATTGGCTGGTTACATGATGATGCAGGCCTACTGCTGGCTGAAAAACTCGCTGGTAGCAAAGTGCATGGCATATACGCTTACAATATAGAACAAGAGACCATGATTAAGCTGACCAGTCCAAATGTATCAGGGCGTGGTGACTATGGAGCAGCGATATCTGAGGATGGAGAATGGTTGGCTTTATTGCGTGAAGAGGTCGCCAAAGAAGCGACGCTTTTGGTTGTTGGACTAAAAAGCGGCGATGTAGTGGGGAAGAGCTCGCTTCCGTTTATGCCCAGTCGTTTGGTTTGGCACCAAAATACACATGTCGCCATGACTAATTTTTTTGGCGAGCATGCACGGTATTCGGTTCCGTCAAACACGTTAACTCAAGCTGTTTCACTGCCAGACAATACGCTTGATGTCTTTGCAACCTGTGGACCACAGTGCTACATAATGCGGCAGCACAATGGAAATTTTTTAGATCTACAAGAAATACCGTTGGCCTCGGTAATTCCCCATAATGATGCAAAGGTTTCTGTGCCTTTGCTACAAAGCGCTAGACTACTGAAACGCGCAGGGGCTCAGGATTTTCCGCAGTATTTCACCCAGTCTGAAGGGATATTTTTCGTTACATTAAAGGGGAAGCATCAGCTATTCCAAGTAATGGCTCCTGAGCGCACGGTAAAAGACGTAGCGACGCTACATGCCAAACACACCATCAGCGCATTGGCACTTGCACCAGACAATAAGCAGTTTATTGGTATCAGCGACGGCAGAATTTTTCAAAGTGATTTAACACACCATCAAGTATCAACCGTGAAGTTCATTACCACATCATTAACGCGTTATGAGAATCCTTCTTGGGATACAGACAGCGAACATCTGTTTGTCACGCAGATTACTGATAATGTGCCACGTATTGTTAGGCTGAGTACAACATCGCTGCAATCTACGCCAGTGATTGAAAATATGTTGGCGTTTAAACTAAATGAGGATAATGCGTCAAAAGCCTATGGTGTCATGCCCAATTTAAACGTGGTAACACTGTCATTAAACAACGGGCAGTGGCAAGTTGAACGTAAAATAGGCCAAATTCCTTCAGCAAGTCCCAATAGGTGGGTGGTCAGTAATAACCGGCTTTATTACACCAAGCATGTAATGCCCGAAGCGTTTTTGTGTAGGACATTGTTACATCACGAAGAGCAAGAAAGTAGCGATGGGTGTTGGTCAATAGGTGACAATCGTTTTCGTCTACACTTTGATTTAAACACCAATAAACAGACAGTGTTGCTGGTTGAATCGCTCAGCGCCCAAAGCGACATTGTGAAGCTAGCTTGGTGACAAGCGTCTGAGTTGTATAGGTCTATTTGCTGTTAATGCTCTATTAATCTTCTATTAATGTTGCGCCAATGATTCTTAAAGAAGAGAAACGTACCATAAATACATGGATGCGAGAGTATTCATTAGTGTGTTCTCCTTGACCCGTCGATGTGGTCATTTAAACCCTATATAGGTCGTCCCAAGCCTTCAGGGTTGCCCTTTAGCCCAGTAGTGTGTGCTGGGCTATTTTTTTGTTTAGCGTCTTCCTTGAATAACAAGTGTCTCGGAGATTTTATCTTGAATGGCCTGACGATTTGGATCCCAGCATATTTGAAGGAACCCGAGAAGGCCCGTTGCTAAGCCCGCGCCATACCCGCCATATCGACCAAAGCTCTCCCATAACGTTAAACCGTTTCCATCCAGTTTTAGGACCTGAATGTGCATAAGGCGTTTGCCGGGCGTTTTGCCATTAAACCAAGCAGTAAATACGCTGTAATACAGTGCAGCCCAACCAAAGCCAAGACCAAGGTCAGCGATAATGCCCTTTGCCCATTCTATAAGGCTGTGCGTTGAGGAATGCTTTGCTGGTGATGTATTTCCATCTTCGGGGTATTCATCCATGCTGGGTTCTACGTAGGCTGGTACATCGTCGACATCATATTGCGGGTGAGGTTCGTCAAATGTCACATCAAGAATAAGTAACAACGTCCATATCAACATCACGGCACCACCTAATTTCAAAAATGTGCGTGTAGTCCTTCTATCGGTTTTATTTTCCAGATTGCGGCTAGCTTTATAAAAAGTTGCAGTTGCAATAATGGCAAGAAACAAGGTGTTGAGCGAGCTCAAAATGACCACGCAAAGCAGATCGATGCATTGCGCCGTACCGCGCTGAAAAGGGGTGGCAAGACGTATTCCGAGCAGTTCATCGGCAACGCCAAATGCGTATGGCGTAACAACATCTTTGGTTTCAACATTGGGGGCGTCAGCTTTTATGGTATCGTCAATCGATTTTGCTTCGGCGTTAACCGTGCGTTCGATATGTAGTGAAGAATCTTTAGTGTCGTGCGACATAAACGTCCATTTTAAACAGCAGCAACTCTTTGGTATTACTCTACACTGTTAGTTGTGAGAAATATAACGCTCAGTTACTCTGTTGATGTTTACTTTGTCGCTAATCGATAGCCGTTGCCCCTAAGTGTTTCTATATGCAGAGTCTCGCACCCGCTAATCTTCTGACGAAGGCGGCTAATGTAAACATCAACAACGTTGGTTAGAGGGTCGCTATGACTTCGCCATACTCTACTGAGTATTCTCTCTCTAGAGAGTACTTTGCCCGCGTTTTCAACAAAGTAATACAGCGTGTCGTATTCCAACTTAGTTAACGTCAGCTCGTCGCCATGCAGTGTGGCAATTCTCGATTCTTCATCAATTTCCAATGGGCCCACTGAAAGTAGCTGTTTGTCCACTGCAATACTGACTCGACGACTAAGGGCGGTTATGCGAGCAAGTAGCTCATCAAAATCAAAAGGCTTACATAAATAATCATCAGCGCCCAGTTTTAGCCCATTGACTCTCTCTTTTACATCGTCAACAGCGGTCAAAAGCAGCACCATGGGGGCATTTGGCATACTCTTTATTGCACCGAGTAACTCAACGCTATCTTCATCTTCGAACATCCTGTCTAATACCGCAATCGCGGGCGTCTCTTGCCTGATACGCGTGACCAAATTATGTAGGCTACTTTCTTCAACGCACTCATAGCCTTCTGCAGATAGGCCTCGCGAGATAAAACGTAATAGTGGTGCTTCATCATCCGCAATTAGAATTTTCATAGCTATACCTCTTGAGCGTTGTTAACCTGCTGCAATGCGTTAAGCCCCGCAGAATCTTTGTTAGTTACGGGTAGTGAAAGGGTAAACGTCGAGCCTTTACCTTTGGTGGAAGAGGCATGCAGATGGCCTGAATGTGCTTGGGCAATGGCTTTCGCGATTGACAGTCCCAAACCCATACCATCGCCTGAGCGCTTCAGTCGAACAAAGCGTTCAAATATGTGCGATAGGTCACTTAATGAAATGCCATCCCCTCTATCAATAACATTCATCTGTACTGCATTTGCATCGCTTGTCACTGTTAGTGTAATAGGTTCTCCAGGCGTCGAGTATTTATGCGCATTCTCAATTAAGATGGTCAAGGCCTGAACAAGGCGACTTTCATCGACAAAAATTTCTATTGGTTCGTTTGCTGTCCATTCAAAAATAAAATCACGGGGCTTTATCACTTTCTGCCACATGCTCAATTTTTGATTAAGCAGCGATTGTAAATCGCATTTACCAGCATCAAGGCTAAATTCGTGCATTTCAGCGCGAGCCAATAAAAGCAAATCATCAACTAGCTTACTCAAATTAACCGACTGCTCTAAAATGGTCTGTAAGGTTTCTTTGTAGATATCATTGGTCGCTGAGCGCTGTCGCAGCGTCACTTGGGCTTCACCGCGAATAATGGTCAGCGGCGTGCGAAGCTCGTGGCTTACATCGGCCAAAAACTGACGACGTTTGGCATCAATTTGGGTAAGTTTGTTGTTTGCTTCTTTTAGCGCTCGGGTGCGCGTCTCTACTTCAAATTCGAGTTGTTTTCGGTAGGCAGACTCTTTGGCCTCATGCTCTGCAAGACTACCAATCATAGAGTTTAAAGCTTTTACTAAATCGGTAAATTCATCGTCAAGTGTTTCAGGTAGGCGATATTCATAATTGCCTGAAGCAATTGCGTCAGTTCCCGTTTTAATTACTGTAAGTGGCTGATATAGAGCATTGAAAAGCCAATAACACCCTAACACAACAAAAGGGCAGGCGATAAGCCCTAAGCTAATGGTGAACCATACAACACTGGAATTGAGTGTCTCAATACGTGCATTAATGTCATACACAACACGTGTTTGGCGAACTACAGCAGAATTGATCGACTCTCTAAATTGATTATCTATTGTCATCTCAAGAAGTTGTTGAAGCCGTTGTTGTTGATCAAGTGGCTTTCGATCGTTACTTAACGCAATGGCACGGAATTCATCTACAATGGCTTGGATAAGCAGCTCCAGTTCCTGTGTATCTTCAACACTACCTTGCGTAATTTCTTCTCCGAGTGCGTCACGCTGTTCCAATTCCAACTGGGTTATGCGCGTCATTAACTGGTCAATTAATTGCTGTTTATTGCGCACACCTGCTTGGTTGGCGCTTTTACCGAAAATGAGTTCGTCGGTAAGCTGCTTGAAAAGGCGATATGAAATACTCGATAGCTGTTGGTGCTCGTAGAGCAGGGTTTGTGCAAGCTGACTCTGCGCTAGGTTCTTGCGCGTTAAATGCGCGGACACCGCTGCACTTGTTAATGCAATGAGTAAAATAAATGTTGAGAGTAGGCCGAACAAATAAAGCTTTCGTTTGTACATGGCAAATTCGAATGGTTTTTGTTTTAACTATATTTAATTTTGTACGTTAAAGTTAAGAAATAAGAACACTTAATAAGAATCAATACGCGCTAAAACGTTTAAAGCATGCTCAGTGTTTTTTGGGTTTGAATCTGGAGTTGCTCATCAATCTTCCAATGTTGGGGGCTCCAGCCTGACAGAAAACGGTGGAAGTCAGCGCAGGCAAAACTGTAAAGCTCGTGCCACTGGGCTATTACCGAATCAATGCAAATGTGTGATGAAGGTGGCAAGTACGACAAAAGAGATGTATTGGATGATGTCTTCGATGCTTTTGCAACGCGTGAAAGATAGGCGTCTTTTAATGCATCAAAATAGACGGTCAAACAGGCTTGAGTGTAGTGCTTTTGGTCATCTGTAGATAACGCGCTACCTAAGAAATAGGCCACATCTTTTACACCCACGCCAAAGCCCACATATTGAAAATCTATACCTGCACATGCGTCATACTGTTGTGTAAAACAAAAGTTAGCGACTTTGGCATCGCCGTGGATCAAAGTCTGGTAACTTGCGCTTGAGAGTGCGTGTGCAATTTTGTGCGCCGCACTTTTTAGAGGGGATTGGGCCATGGCATTGTATTCGTCTTGACGTGTACCTAAATGCCAATAGCTCCCTTCATCCCATACGTTTATCTTTTGATGTGCAATCTGTGATTTTGAGCCTAAAAACTGAGCATGAAATTCGCCCAACCAGCGCAAAACAACGTTCGCTTGTTCAATCGACAGTGTATCGGTTGTTTCCGTAAAACCAAGGCTCGTGAGATTTTCCATAACAAGTACCGTATTCTCGCCAAATCGTTTTTCGGCGATGCACTTAGGGACAATGCAACTGGAATTTGTATAAGGCTGTAAATGGCGATAAAAACTATTTTCGTTGGCGAACGATGAGAGTTTTCGCTTATGGCCTGTAAGGCCGTTCCATCCTCGAGGGTGGTGCATAACGCTAGGAGGGGTTGCGCATTTAGCAACAATCTTTAGTGGTGATGCAATTTTGCTATCGTGTGTGGGCGGATTGGATGTTGGCTGAGGCGACAACAAAGCTCGAAAACATGCACCATAGCCACTCCAAAGCGTTTGAATTAAGGCAATGTTACTCAAGCTACCATTGCATAGTGACGCAACGGAATCGATGTACTTGCTATCTACTTGTAATGTCATAATGTGTGTTTTCTCAAGAACGCTAACGCCAACACCATCTGCATCTTCATGCTATATGATACGTAGACAAAGAACAAAAAAGCCGCTTTTAATAAGCGGCTTTAACTAAATTGAAACTCAAATACAAAATAGATGTTTGGCGCTATGCGCCAAACACTTTTTCGCTCTAGTTTTCTTCGTCTACTGTTTCAGTAGTAGACGGTGCGGTTTCATCAACACTCTTTGGAAGTGTCGTTGACGCTGACGCTTTGGACGTTACGTTAGACATAGCCGCAGTTCTTCCTGATACAACTAACGCAGGGCGAGCTTCATTAGTTCTTGCTGTTAGTGCAACATCAATGAAAGCATCGTCTACCGTAGCTGGCAACGTCATTGGATGTGACGCCCTACGTTTGCCTCTTCCACTAGCACCAAGGTTTACGCTTACTGCATCTGCTGCAACAGCCGTATGAGCAGGCGCTTTGGCTTCTTTAACTACTACTTCAGCTTGAGGTGCTGACTCTTCTGCCAAATTAATTTCAACTTGCTCAGGTGCTTTAGATTGCTCAATGGCATCCTTCGGCTCTTCGCTGTTGTCACTATCTGATGAAGATGCTTCTGCTACAACAGGTGCTTCTTGTGTAGACACTTCTTCGTTAGTTGAAGGCTGTTCTTCCGCTGAAGGCTCTTCACTCGCTGAAGGCTCTTCACTCGCTGAAGGTTGCTCTTCATTCGCTGAAAGTTGTTCTTCCGCTGAAGGCTCTCCCTCCAGAGGCTTTTGGTCAACCGACGGCGCTTCGCTAGCAACAGGTTCTTCAACGGCTGAAGTTTTGCTTTCTACTGAAGGCTGTTCATTCGCTGAAGGTTTTTCTTCCGCTGAAGGCTCCTCACTCGCTGAAGGCTCTTCACTCGCTGAGGGCTCAGTAAGAGGTGCTTCAAACTGAAGTTCATCTTGTACTGCTTCAACGTCTAGTTTCGCTTCTTTACGCTTGCCTTCTGCGTTAGCAGGCTGCTCATCTGAAGACGCTAATAGACCTGGCTCTTGAGCTTGTGTTTCTTCAACCACAGGTGCACCGCTTTCTTGCGCTTCTTTCTTACGGCGCTGGCCGGCGGCACGAACATGGCGAGGTGAGCGACGAGAACGACCGCGACCTTCACGTTTTTGCGCTCCATCTTCACCACTAATCTCTTTAGACTCAGTAGACTCTACCGCCACTGTGTCTTTAAGTGCTTCGTTAGTGCTTTGCTGCTCGTTTTCGCTGTTTTCTTGCTTGCTCGAACTTGCAGGTTTTTCAGCTTTTGCAGGCTTCTCTTGCTTGGGCTGTTTAGCTTGTTTTGGCTTGCTTTCGACTTGAGTGTCTTGCTGCGCTTTGTCATCGTTTACGGTTTGAGCGTGCTGTGCCTCAAGATTCTCATTTACGGTTTGATCGTTCTCATCTTTTTTCACTCTTACGCTGCGACGTTTGTCACGACGTTTCCTGCGCTCAGCAACTTCACGTTTCTTTTGCGTTTGACTTTCTTGCTGCTCGCCGTCTTGCTTTTCGTGCTTGGGCTTTTGCTGCTCGTCTCTTTGCTGCTGTGGTTTACGCTGCTTACGACCTTTGTTATTGCGTTTTTCATCTTGCTCTGAACGCTGGTCGTTGCGTGGTTTACGACTATCTTGCTGCTCACCGTCTTTGCCTTGCTGAGACTGGTTGTTGCGGCGATTGTTTTTATTACGAGGTTTGCGACGGCGATCGTCGTTATTTCGATTGCGGGTGTTATTGCCCTTGCCACGAGATTGTTGTTTTTTGTCTTTATTTGGCTGTTGCTCTTCTTCGCTACTGAATAAGTCACTGATCCATTTGCCGATGCGGGCAAACATTGATGGAACATCTTCCTTTGGAGCTTCAGTCTGCGCTGCTTTTGGTGCAACAACAGGAGCAGCAGTTGGCGCAACTAGGCCTCTCAATGCTGGCTCTTCGCGTTTTACCGGCGTTGCCGTAGTCGTTTCTACTTCTGCTTCAATCGCAGGCATTAATTCAACGTCGTAGCTTGCATCAGATACCACATCGTCTGGGCGACGACGTAATACTTGGTAATGCGGCGTATCTAGGTTTGCGTTAGGTATAAGAAGTAGATTGACACCGTGGCGCTTTTCTAGAAGTTGAATAGATTTACGTTTTTCGTTAAGCAAATATGTTGCCACAGGCACAGGAAGCTGCGCTTCAATCTGTCCAGTATTCTCTTTAATACTCTCTTCTTCAAGAATACGTAAAATCGATAGTGCTAGTGACTCAGTGCCACGAATTGTGCCGTGACCTGAACAGCGCGGGCACACATGGTGCGCTGATTCGCCAAGCGAAGGACGTAGGCGCTGACGCGACATTTCTAATAAACCAAAGCGAGAGATTCGGCCTAATTGAACGCGAGCTCTGTCGCTGCGAACCGCATCTTTCATACGGTTTTCAACTTCACGCTGGTGGCGCACAGGTGTCATGTCAATAAAGTCAATAACAACAAGGCCGCCGAGGTCGCGTAAACGAAGTTGGCGAGCAATTTCGTCTGCGGCTTCTAAGTTAGTGTTTAGTGCGGTTTCTTCGATGTCACCGCCTTTGGTAGCACGCGCTGAGTTAATATCAATTGACGTCAGTGCTTCTGTTGGGTCAATAACAATCGAGCCACCTGATGGAAGACGAACTTCACGCTGGAAAGCCGATTCAATTTGGCTCTCAATTTGGTAATGACTGAAAAGCGGTACTTCTCCACGATAAAGCTTAACGCGGTTAGCGAAGTCAGGGCGCACAAGCTGGATGTGCTGTAGTGCTTGTTCGTAAATACTGGTTTTATCGATAAGGATTTCGCCAATATCACGACGTAAATAATCGCGGATCGCGCGAACAATTACATTACTTTCCTGATGAATAAGGAACGGCGCTTCGCGCTCTTCTGCTACTTCAGAGATTGCTTCCCAGTGCTTAAGTAAGACTTTTAAATCCCACTCTAACTCTTCATAAGACTTGCCAACGCCAGCAGTACGCACGATTAGACCCATACAGTCAGGTAGGTCAAGCTTGCTTAATGACTCTTTTAATTCGGTACGCTCATCACCTTCAATGCGACGTGAAATACCACCCGCACGAGGGTTGTTTGGCATAAGTACAAGGTAGCTCCCGGCTAACGACAAAAATGTTGTTAGCGCAGCACCTTTTTGGCCGCGTTCTTCTTTATCAATTTGAATGATGACTTCTTGACCTTCCTTAATAACATCTTTGATGTTAGGACGGCCTTCGAACTTATAACCTTTGGGGAAGTAGGTGCGGGCGATTTCTTTGAGGGGGAGGAACCCGTGACGCTCTGCGCCGTAATCAACAAAAGCAGCCTCAAGACTGGGCTCTACACGGGTAATTTTACCTTTGTAGATGTTAGCTTTCTTCTGTTCGTGTCCTGGACTTTCTATATCTAAATCGTACAACCGCTGCCCATCTACTAGGGCAACGCGCAACTCTTCTTGCTGAGTTGCATTGATCAACATTCTTTTCATTGTATCTAACTCTGTTTGAGTACAGCCGTTAAGACACAAAATTAAAGTGACATGTGCAAACCCTCACCGCGCAACCTCACGGCTGGACGGGGACTTTGTTGTTACGTCGCATTATCCCTGGTGGGTGACAGAGGCGTTCATTAACAACGCTTTTTAACTACCATTGTAAATAGGTGCACGCTTTGCGGTTGCACGTAGACATGGTCTCGTCACACTGCTTTAAGGATGTCGGGAGCGACAAGCCCTTATTACTCTGTTCATTGTTACAAGCGAATTTAATGCATTTCGCTTGTTTGTCATTTAATTCTGTTAGCTAAACGGCAAACTTATTTTATGTTCGCAAGCAATGGTTTCGCTTTATATACGGCAGTGTAGTCGTTGCCTCTCTAGCTGGGTCGGTATGAAATTGATGTTTCATTGCTGATGCCACCGACACGCAAACCATGCTTTTTCGTTTACAAGCTAAAACAACACACAGTATTGTCGAGTGTTGTTGTTTCGGTCTTGTTATTGTTTTTATTGACGATGAATTTTACGTAGCGGTCAGTTGGTTTTTGTACCTTTTGCGACCGTAATTGT
>CAYVST010000074.1:0-18361 GCA_964454185.1 uncultured Alteromonas sp. | reverse complement strand
TATACAATCATGCAGCCGCATTTTATGCCGCGGGTTTGTATACCGTTAATAAAGGCGATGCGGCTTTTAACGTACTCAAGAAAATGATCCCGCGAATTGAAAGTGCGAATGTGACGGGGCAGCTTCCGGTATACATTCCCAACTACTATCGCGGTGCCTATTTTCAGTTTCCGGAACAAGCAGGGCGCTCCAGCCATTTGTTTAACACAGGGACCGTGGCGTGGTATTACCATTGTGTAATCAATGGCATGTTAGGATTACAAGGAGGCAAAGAGGGACTTTTCTTGAAACCCAATATTCCCAGCTGTTTAAGCTCGCTGCACGTGAGTCGAAGGTTTAGAGGGCATCAATACAAGCTGCATTACAAACAGATTCCAACATCTATTGCACCTTATTGGTCTGTTGACGGTGAGCGCCATGACCTTTCAGTACCGTTAAGCAAAACATCATCGACAATCGAGGTGTTCTACCATGCCTAGTGGCTCACCCATCTTTGTGATGGGAGTAAGCGGCAGTGGTAAGTCAACGTTGGGCGAAAAGCTTGCCAATAAGCTAGGCTATATGTTCTTAGATGCCGATAGTTACCACGATGCGTCGGCTATAGACATGATGCGCCGTGGAGTACCGCTAACAGACAAAGAACGTACGCCTTGGATGGCACGTATCATCGCTGATTTACATGCGAAACAGCGTGCAGGCGACAACATTGTGCTTGCGATTTCTGGCCTTAAAAGAACGCATCGACAGCAGTTGTTAAGCGTAAATGAAGGTGCTATTGCGTTTGTCCTCGAGGTTGAGAAGTCAGTGCTACGCGAACGGTTGGATCAAAGGCAATCACACTTTTTTTCCCCTGAGTTACTCGACTCTCAACTTGCTGCGCAAGAGCCCGTATACAATGAACCCAATACATTTGTTTTAAATGGCAATGCAACTATCGAAATGTTGCTTGCAACGTGTCAAAAGGACATAAATGAGAATACGTAATATTTTTGCAGTGATAGGGGTGACAGCAGTAAGCCTTACTGCCCTCGCCAAAGATGTCATTCACACCGATACGGCGCCGCGTATTGATGGTCGAATGGATAGTGTATTGTGGGATAAGGCTGAATGGCAGCCGCTAACGCACGTCATGATAGGTGACAAACCTACTAAAGAAGACTTCTCGGGGCGTTTTAAGCTGTTGTGGAACAATGATGCGCTATACCTTTTAGCCGATATTCAAGATGACCATTTATCTGATACCTATGCAGACCCGCTAGAGCGCTATTGGGATGATGACTGTTTAGAAATTTTCATTGATGCTGACCGCTCTGGTGGCGATCATCTCAACACCTATAATGCGTTTGCTTACCACGTCGCGCTTGATAATCAGGTGGTGGATATTGGGCCCGCTAAAGGTGAAGAGTCGCAACCGCGCTTGTTTAATGATCACGTAAAAAGTGCATGGAAACGCAGTGCTGAAAAGCCACACCATATCATTTGGGAAACCGCTATTCGTATATTCGGTGATGACTTTAAGTACGGTGAAGTCAACGCACCAGTAGCATTGAAAGCGGGTATGAAGATGGGGTTTATGTTGGCTTATTGTGATGCAGACGGTGGCGACAGAGAGCACTTTGTGGGCTCGCAGGACATTGCGCCGGTCAATGGCGATAAGAACCTAGGCTACAAGGATGCTTCAGTGTTTGGTGAGCTGACGCTGGTGGGTAAGTAACAGAAGCGGTGCGCGTTAAACTGCTTATATACAAGGTGTACCAGGCTCTCAACTGACCGAGCAATAAAAAACGCGGCATAAAGCCGCGTTTTTGTGTTAGCAACGCCAACGTTATAAAGCGTTAGGTTGCGTTAATTTTTTTCAGGCTTCAGGCCTCTGCTTCACGAGCAATGGCGCGATAGGCAATGTCGTTGCGGAAATAAACGTCTTTAAACTGAATAGTTTTCAGTAGCTCGTAGGCTTTTTGCTGGGCCTCGGTAACGTTATTGCCCAATGCGGTCGCACACAATACGCGTCCGCCAGCAGTGACTACCTTACCATCTTTTAGTGCGGTACCTGCGTGGAATACTTTACCGTCTAGCTTCGCAGCGGCATCAAAACCAGTGATTTCATCGCCTTTGTCATAGCTGCCCGGATAGCCTCCAGCGGCAAGTACAACGCCAACGGCTGCACGGTCGTCAAACGCAATAGTTTTACCTGCAAGCTCACCTTTGCAAGCAGCTTGGCAAAGTGGGACCAAATCAGACTGAAGACGCAGCATGATAGGTTGTGTTTCTGGGTCGCCAAAGCGACAGTTATACTCAATAACTTTCGGCGTACCGTCTGCCATGATCATAAGACCGGCATATAAGAAACCTACGTAGTCGTTACCTTCAGACGCCATGCCGTTAACCGTTGGCATGATCACTTCATCCATAA
The DNA here is from genome assembly GCA_964454185.1 of uncultured Alteromonas sp. Classification (GTDB taxonomy): domain Bacteria; phylum Pseudomonadota; class Gammaproteobacteria; order Enterobacterales; family Alteromonadaceae; genus Alteromonas. The sequence goes on along the minus strand of CAYVST010000074.1, from coordinate 15,948 downwards.
TACGGTTGTGAATCTCTGGCGTGACTACCGGAGCGGGAGAATACGCGCCCATACCGCCCGTATTGGGGCCCTGATCGCCGTCTGCTGCACGTTTGTGATCTTGGCTGGTGGCAAAAGGAAGTACGTTTTTACCGTCTACCATAACGATAAAAGAGGCTTCTTCACCGTCTAAGAATTCTTCGATAACAACGCGGCTGCCTGCCTCACCAAATGCATTACCCGCTAGCATGTCGCGAATGGCGTCTTCGGCTTCTTGAAGTGTCATTGCAACAATAACACCTTTACCTGCCGCCAGACCGTCGGCTTTAACTACGATAGGCGCGCCTTTTTCACGTACATAAGCAATGGCTGGGTCAATGTCAGTAAAGTTTTGATACTCTGCCGTTGGAATGTTGTGGCGAGCCAAGAAATCTTTAGTAAATGCTTTTGAGCCTTCAAGCTGCGCGGCAGCTTGAGTAGGCCCAAAAATCATTAGTCCTTCGTTATTGAACGCATCAACAACACCTGCAACCAGCGGCGCTTCTGGACCTACAATAGTCAGCTCAACGTCATTGCCTTTCGCAAAAGAAACCAGGCCTGCAATGTCATTGACATCAATGGCCACGTTCTCGAGCTTTGGCTCTGTTGCAGTACCGGCATTACCCGGCGCAACAAAGACAGTTGAAACATCAGAAGACTGCGCTGCTTTGTATGCTAGCGCATGCTCGCGGCCACCGCCGCCAATTACAAGTACGTTCATTAACTGTTCCGTTTTATGTTTATGGTTTTACAAATTTAAGTGTCATTCTATTGCTCTCGCCAATGGCAAGATACTTTTCACGATCTTGGTCGTCTAGTGCTAAACGCGGTGGCAATGTCCACACACCTTTAGGGTGGTTTGCATTATCCATCGGGTTCGCATTTACATCACTGCTGTCAGCAAGCTTGAAGCCGGCTTTTTCTGCGGCAGCAATTACGTATGAGCGCTTCATGTAACCGCTCTTTTTCATGGCTTCGTCATCGGCACTTTCAGGTAGTTCGTGTTCTACTACACCTAGCACACCGCCTGGTTTTAGTGCTTTGAAGAACGCGCCAAATGCGTTGTCGATACCTTCATCGCCATGACGCATATACCAGTTGTGCACGTTACGGAAGGTTAGCACCATGTCTGCGCTACCCGCTTCTGTAATATCGAGTGCTTTAATTGGGTCAAAAGCTGTGAGCTCTGCGCCCTCATACTTCATGCCCGGCTTCATTTGTTCTTCAAATTTCATCACTGCATTTTTGAAGTAATCGCGTGAAGATTCATCGATAAAGAAGTGTGCGGCAACATATTTACCTTCGCCTTTAACAGCTTGAGTAATGATGTCGGCATACCAACCACCACCTGGTGATATTTCAACAACCGTCATTTCAGGCTTTAAGCCAAAGAAACGCAATGTTTGTTGTGGGTTACGGTATTCGTCGCGTGCTTTCGCTTTGGCAGAACGCACATCGCTCATTGCAGCATCTGAAATGGCATCAGCGGTGGCATAACCAGCTGACATACCAAGCGTTGCGGCTAACACTAATTGGGCTAACTTCTTCATTCTTATTTCCTTTTCTGTCGAGGGTATTGTCAATTGTGATAACAGTATTACTACAATGTACTGTAAGACAGATCAAGCCTACCAGTTAACCATGACAGTCATCCGACATCCCAACAGAATAATTCGTAGCTTTATCGCTTAAGATAGCCCGAGGCTGGGAACGAGTTAATCCCCAACCTCGAGTGTAATCATCATCAAGTGATGAAAGGTTTTAGTGACGGAAGTGGCGCATGCCTGTGAACACCATAGCAATGCCATGTTCGTCTGCTGCATCAATCACTTCTTGGTCACGCATAGAGCCACCTGGCTGAATTACAGCTTTGATACCCGCTTCAGCTGCAGCGTCGATGCCGTCGCGGAATGGGAAGAATGCATCAGACGCCATTACAGAGCCTGCGACTTCTAGATTTTCATCAGCCGCTTTAATACCTGCAATTTTCGCTGAGTAAACGCGGCTCATTTGACCTGCGCCAACACCCACGGTCATGCCGTCTTTGCAGTAAACAATCGCGTTAGACTTCACGTATTTCGCTACTTTCCAGCAGAACATGAGGTCGCGAAGTTCTTCTTCACTTGGCTTGCGCTTGGTTACTACTTCTAGGTCTTCCATTTCAACCATGCCGAAGTCACGCTCTTGTATTAGCAAGCCACCGTTAACACGCTTAAAGTCATAGCCTTCAGTTAGTTGGCCAGCCCAGTCGCCACACGCGAGAAGACGTACGTTTTTCTTCGCGCTAACCACGTCTTTTGCTTCATCGCTCACAGTTGGTGCAATAATCACTTCAACGAATTGACGGTCAACAATGGCTTGGGCCGTTTTGGCGTCTAGCTCGCGGTTAAACGCAATAATGCCGCCAAATGCTGACGTTGGGTCAGTTTTAAACGCACGGTCGTAAGCACTAAGAATGTCGTCGCCAATAGCTACACCGCAAGGGTTAGCATGCTTAACAATGACACATGCTGGCTGATCGAATTCTTTAACGCATTCAAGCGCGGCGTCGGTATCGGCAATATTGTTAAACGACAGCTCTTTACCTTGTAGCTGGGTTGCCGTCGCTACAGACGCTTCTTGTATATCGTTTTCAACATAGAAGGCCGCTTCTTGGTGGCTGTTCTCGCCATAGCGAAGATCTTGCTTCTTAGTTAGCTGCATGTTGTACGTGCGAGGGAATTCGCTGTGGACGTGGTCAGCATCAGCTTCACAACCCGTGCTGTCAAGACGCGCACCGAAGTAGTTAGCAATCATGCCATCGTACTCAGCGGTGTGTTCAAAGGCTTTGATCGCAAGGTCGAAACGCGTGTTGTAGGTAAGTGAACCATCATTGTCGTTCATTTCGGCAAGTACACGACCGTAATCAGAAGCGTTTACGACAATGGTAACGTCTTTGTGGTTCTTCGCGGCTGCGCGTACCATAGTCGGGCCGCCAATATCGATATTTTCAATGGCGTCTTCTAGCGTACAGTCTTCGTTGGCAACAGTTGCAGCAAATGGGTAAAGGTTAACTACCACCAAATCAATTGGCGCAATGCCGTTTTCTTCCATTACCGCTTCGTCCACACCACGACGAGCCAGAATACCGCCGTGAATTTTCGGGTGAAGGGTTTTAACACGTCCAGCCATAATTTCAGGGTGACCGGTGTGATCAGACACCTCTGTTACAGGAAGACCTGCTTCGGCTAAAAGTTTGGCGGTACCGCCCGTTGACAGAAGTTCTACTCCGGCGTTATGCAGCGCTTGAGCGAATTCGAGGATACCAGTTTTGTCAGAGACACTTAGGAGAGCACGTTTTATAGGTTTTGGAGTTTGCATAAATTATAAGTTTCTAAAGTTGTAGTGTTGAAACAAAAAGAGCACCGTGTGGTGCTCTTTGGAGGGCAAAGCCCTTGGAATCTTAGTTCATGCCGTATTGCTTAAGCTTCTTGCGAAGTGTGCCACGGTTGATGCCCATCATGATGGCCGCGCGGGTTTGGTTGCCGCGTGTGTAAGTCATGACTTCTTCTAGCAGCGGCGCTTCTACTTCAGCCAATACCATTTCGTAGAGGTTGTCGATGTTAGCGTTGTCCAATTGCTTAAGGTACTTGTTAACTGCTTGCTTTACTGAGTCACGCAGTGGCTTTTGAGCTTGCGTTTGTGAAGGCGTAGTTACTGTAGTAGTAAAAGGTGAAGTCACGTTTTGATCGAACATAATACTGTGTTGCTCTTAAGTTAGTCATCACTATGCTGCGGGAGAAATCTGTCGGGTTTCTCGAGTCTGCAGCGCTTGAAAATATGCATTAAGTGCTTCGAGTTGCTCACTTGCATCATCGATAGCGTTAAACGTTTTACGAAACTGACGATCCGTATCATGCTCCGAGAGATACCAGCCCACGTGCTTACGGGCTATTCTTACACCGGATATGTCACCGTAGAAGTTCTGCACATTCGTTACATGCTCATGCAAAATCTCATACTGTTGTGACAACGGTGGTGGTGCTAGGTTCTCGCCCGTTTCAAGATAATGTTGAATTTGGTTAAAAATCCAAGGTCTACCTTGCGCGCCGCGGCCTATCATCACACCATCTGCACCGGTGTAATTAAGCACCTCTTGTGCTTTTTCAGGGGAAGTAATATCACCATTTGCAATAACAGGAATTGAAATTGCAGCCTTGATTTGGCGAATGGTATCGTATTCCGCTTCCCCTTTGTACATACATGCTCGTGTCCTACCGTGAACAGCAAGCGAACGTATGCCGTTTTGCTCTGCAATGCGGGCAATCTCTACCCCATTGCGGTTTTCTGGGTTCCAGCCGGTTCTGATTTTCAACGTAACGGGCACATCAACAGCGTTGACGACGGCTTTTACAATAGCTTCTACCGTGTCGGGAAATTGAAGCAGCGCAGAACCTGCTAGCTTCTTATTTACCTTCTTGGCAGGGCAACCCATGTTGATATCGATAATTTGTGCGCCGTTATCAACATTAAATTGCGCCGCTTGCGCCATTAGTTCAGGGTCAGCCCCTGCTATCTGTACAGAGCGAATGCCTTCTTCGCCCTCATGGTTCATTCGCGCTTGTGATTTGGCGGTGTTCCATACCTTTGGGTTGCTCGAAAGCATTTCCGACACCACAAGGCCAGCACCTAAGCGCTTACACAATTGACGAAACGGACGATCGGTCACACCTGCCATAGGCGCTAACATCAAATTGTTTTCTAACTCGTAAGGTCCAATTTGTATTGTTTGTTGCATAGATTGTCGTATAGCTCGTCAACTGAAACTGCACAGAAATTATACACCCGGCTAAAACGGGGCGCTAAGTGTACGCGTTTTCACAATGCTTGAAAAGGCTAAAAATCACACAAAATTTTACTTAGTGGTCTTGACAGTGAAAAAAAACTGTCACATTAAAGGGCTAACGCTAATTTATTGGTTAAATTCTCTTCTAAAGTGGTACAGCCCTTTGTTTAAAAGGGCTGTAATGTGAAAAAAATTAACAAAAATTGGAACGCTACTGACCTTTGTTTTAGATTTTTGAACCAGACACGCGCGCCCATTCGCCGTCAATCGCACTTGGCTGAAGGCGAATATCTCTGGAATAGGCTTTTTCAATGTTATCTATTTGCTCGGCCAGAATGCCAGACAACACCAAAAGACCGTCTGATTTACAGTAGCCTGTAATAATATCTTGAAGCTCTAAAAGTGGACCAGAGAGAATATTGGCCACCACTACATCTGCCTCAAGCGTAGGTTGGTTTTCAGGTAGGTAAACATCTAAACGGTCTTCTACACCGTTTCGTCTTGCGTTTTCTTCGGTGGCTTGGAGTGCTTGTGGGTCAATATCGATCCCAATAACGCGTTTGGCACCCAATTTAAGGGCTGCAAGTGCCAAAATCCCCGAGCCGCAGCCAAAATCGACCACGGTTTTGTCAGTCATATCGATGCCATCTAACCAGCGAAGACACAGTGCCGTGGTAGGGTGAGTGCCCGTTCCAAAGGCAAGCCCTGGGTCAAGCATAACATTTACTGCATTCGGATCTGGTACATCGCGCCAGCTTGGACAAATCCAAAGACGCTCGCCAAACTGCATGGGATGAAAATTATCCATCCATTCGCGTTCCCAGTCTTTATCTTCCAAAGGCTCTAATTTGTACTTAAAATCTTTACCAAGTACTTTGGCCTTACCCAAGCGCGCCAGAATGCCTTTCATGTCAGCATCAGCTTCAAATAAACCAACCACTTGCGTGTCTGGCCATAACATGACTTCACCAGGCTTCGGCTCATACATTGGAGTATCTTTTGCATCTACATATGTCACAGCCTGCGATCCATTGGCAGTGAGCATGTCGCCTATTGCCTCAGCGGTTTCAGAGGTTGTGTTAATTCGTAATTGTAACCAGGCCATACTGTTCATTGACTAAGTAATTTGGTCGATATTGTACATCTGGTGGGACGTAAACAAAACGATGAGTAAGGAATAAACGTAAAACTAACCTTTTGTCGACTGGTTAATGAATGAGGCAAAATATACACTTGCACTTCATTTTTCTGTCGAGCTTTTTATTTTTTCATGCGTATTCTATCGCTACTTCTTTGTTTTTTCTTTTCTATCAGTTATTCAGCACATGACAGTGTAGCTGACGAGCTTGAGGTAGTGGTTGGATGGGATAAGCCACCTTATGTAGTATCTGCTGACCATTCTGGGTTTGAACTAGAACTTATTCGCGCCATTTTTAGCGAGCTTGGTCATCAGATATCACCTATATATGTTCCTTTTGGTAGAACAGCGAGACTGTTAAAAGGCGATGGCGTTGATGTGGCACTGACAATTAACGATTCACACAATGTCAGCCCAGATTTACTCACCGATACTTACATCGTCTATCAAAATGTAGCAGTGTCGCGTGCAGACAGAAGGCTGACTATTGATAGTATTCAAGACCTGACCGACAAGAGTGTTATTGCCTTTCAAACGGCAAGTGCAGTGTTAGGCGAAGAGTTTGGCGGCGCGCTATCATCGCTTCCTACCTATATGGAAATGGCGCGACAAGACAGGCAGGTCAATATGCTGATGTTTGGTAGCGTAGATGCCATTGTCTTGGACAGAAATATTTTTAATTTTCTCAAAGCGCGCAATGAGGCTTATGCACAAGATAAAACTGTTTTCCATGAGTTGTTTCCCATAACGCCTTATCATGCGGCTATTCCTGACAAAGCGTTGCGCGATGCATTTAATTATACCCTTAGAGCATTCATTGAAGATGGGCGCTATCAAGCGCTGCTTGATAAATATGGCCTCGAAAACCTCTTTGATAGACTGACCATTCCCATTGTCCACCCATAGGTACCCATTGCCCAACACGTGTCATTCACCTTATTTAAGTAGACAGTGAACTATTTCTGCGACAACGTATAAAAAGTACGATTAGCTCTTGCTTTAAAAAGGAAAATAACGATGCTCAAGCGATGGTATGTACTTGTTGCCACTGTGGTATTGACTTGCACTGCGTGTGCTTCCAATCAAATGGTGAAGACAGATATTGATTCTTGGCTGGATAAACCGGCCCATATGCAGGTTCAAGCAATTAAGTCTGGAGACCTCTCTTCAGAAGCACTTGTTGAGGGTTATTTGGCTCGCATTATGCGCCTCGATACTGAGGCGAACAGCGTGTTATCGGTCAACAACGATGCGCTGGCGCAGGCCAAGATGTTGGATAAGCGCATTGCTGCTGGTGAAGAGGTAGGCTCGTTAGCTGGGCTTCCTGTGCTGTTAAAGGACAATATCGAGTCCTCAGAGCTACCCACCACGGCTGGGTCGCTTGCACTACTTAACAACGACACTAATCGCGACGCTCCGATTGTGGCTAAGCTAAAAGCGGCTGGTGCCATTGTGTTGGGTAAAACCAACCTCTCTGAGTGGGCAAATTTCCGTTCTGAATCGTCTATCAGCGGCTGGAGCGGTGTGGGTGGTTTGACGCGCAACCCGCATATATTATCGCGCAGCGCGTGTGGTTCGTCTTCGGGGTCTGGTGCGGCAATGGCACTTCGTCTTGCTTCGCTTGCAGTAGGGACAGAAACTAATGGTTCAGTTATCTGCCCGTCGTCATTAAATGGCATCGTTGGCTTTAAGCCCACTGTTGGTTTGTTGTCGCGCACTCACATCGTGCCTATTTCGTTTAGTCAAGATACGGCTGGGCCGATGACATCTAACGTGCAAGACGCATGGCTAATGGCATCGGTAATGGCTGGTAGCGACGAAAAAGACAGTGCAACGGCTAACGCCGATGCGCATATTCCCTCGCTTGCATCATCGTCAATGGTTGCCACAGATCTCAAAGGTGTAACTGTGGGTGTAGTGCGCTTCAGAGTGGGTGATGACCCGCTTGTTTTGGCAGTTTATGAGCAAGCGCTAATGCAGCTTAAAAATGCTGGTGCTACTTTGGTTGATATCAGTGACTTTGAGCAACCTGATAGTTTTTGGGCTGACTCGTATAAGGTGCTGTTAAGTGAGTTTCATGTTTCTATCGATGAATATTTAGCTTCGTCACCGGCTCCAATTCCAGCTCGTGACCTAGAAGGATTAATTACTTTTAACAACGAAAGTGAGCGTGAACTAGCATTGTTTGACCAAAGCATATTTGAAAAGTCTTTGGTTTCAGATGCCATCGATAGCGATGAATACAAAAACGCGGTATCGCTAATACAAGATGCTGCGGGAAAAAATGGTATTGATGCATTAATGGCAAAACACAACGTGGACATTCTGGTAGCGCCCTCTAACAGCCCATCATTTTTGATTGACGGCGTCTATGGTGATCATGCTCCGGGTGGCTTTATTGGTATTGGATATTTAGCGGCTATCGCTGGCTATCCCCACCTTACAGTGCCTGCAGGCGCTGTGAAAGACTTACCAGTAGGGATAAGTTTTATTGGTTCAAAATGGCAGGATGAAAAAGTATTGAGCATTGGTCATGTGTTTGAAGCAAAGCACGGGTTTTACATGAAGCCCGCTTTGCTATCAACACGGTTTGACCGACCCGATCTAGCGCCAGTAGTTAAAGGCTACTAGAAAATTTCAGTCCAACTAAAAAAGCCCCAACGTTACATTAACAGTGGGGCTTTTTATTGTGTGTGGATTTGTTATGAAGAACGGCGACCGGCAATTAGCCCGGCTTCTTCACCCAAGCACTACACCAACCGTCAGCATTGACAAGCTTGCCTGGGAAGATGTTACAAGGGCGGTATTGGTCACCGTCTTTACCTTGTACGTACATGCAGTTTGAGCACATCGCCCCTTCAACCGTCGAAGCGGGTTTGTAGTTAAGTGCTTTTGCAGTGGCATCGTCTGCACTTAGCTGCTCTTGTGCTTGAGCGCGTAATGCAACGCCACCCAATGTAAGGCCAATCACTGTAGAGCCAGACAGTTTCAAAAAGTCGCGGCGATTTACAGATTTCATAGTACTCTCCTTAGAGACAGAAACGATAATGATTCTTTTTTATTCAGCGCCTTAAACGCAAAAACCTGCCAAAAGAGGCAGGTTTTTTTTCATATATAAATACTATCGCTTTTTGAAAAAAGATCGAATAGAAAATGCCAAACTCATTTGATCTGAATTAAATAATTGTCACGCTCATGTTCTTAGTGCGTATTTAACTGAGAACACCGTTATCTCATTAAGTTCATTTGGTGCGTGTATCAATGTTAGGTTTAGCATATTCAAACTGTGCTAGACGCTTGGTGGTGTGGTAGCTATCAAGCCCCGAGATGCAGGCACTCATAGACGCTTCGATATCTAAATACCCATCTTCAGCAATATGTGTCGTATTGACATGCAGCTCCTGAATTTCACCAATAACCATTTCAGTATTGTTAATTAGCGTGAAGTGCTGGGCTACTTTTAGCCCCATGCGCACATTACTTTCTTTCACAAACGGTGCCGCGAAAGTATCTGTGACCAATGGGGTTAATCCTACCGCCTCGAATTCACTTTCATCGGGTTCATAGCGCGCAGACGTTTGATGCGCTTTATCTATCCAGTCGGTGTGAACGTGATTTAACGTATAGAACCCGCTTTTCTTGATGTTACCGAGTGAGTCGCGCTGCACGGTGTGTGGGCGCATTATCATTCCTAACAAAGGCGGGTTAGCGCCAATGTGTACCACAGAGCTAATGATAGCTAAGTTATGTGTTTCGCCATCTGTGGTTCCTAGTAACACGGCGGGCTTAAAGCCTGATAAGCTGTTAATGAGATTTGCGCGGTAGCGCTGCGCCATATTGTCAATTTCATCGCGAGATAAAGTGCTAGTCATTTTCTCGTGTCGCCTCTAATTCTAAGTCGTCGCCATATTGATAGACGTTGAGTTCGATAGGCTGGCAGCACACCTGACAGTCGAGTACCTGTATTTGCCCTACATCGTTCATTTCATCTATTTCTACGTCATTGGGTGCCATGCAGTAAGGGCACGAAAACCCCATAGCGCGTGTTAAACTCATTATCGCCACCATCTAAAAGTTAAGTTTCAGAGCATGTTAGCCCTTTTTAGCAAGGTGTATCGCAAAGGCTAACAGCGTACGTTGGTACGTATGTGCAAGGGACGGTGATCATCTCTTGCGCAATATGGGTAATAAGCTGTGGGCTTGCAGTATCTCAAAGGGGTGTACATACGTGGCAAACAAAGTGGGTAACTGCCCGTGCTGTGGGCGTCAAACAAGGCTAACATTTCATCACCTTATTCCCAAAAAAATGCATAGGCGTAGCTTTTTTAAAAAGCGCTATACCAAGGAGGAAAGGCAAGTTGGCGTGATGATATGCCGCCAGTGTCACAGTGGCATTCATCGATTTTATGACGAGATGACACTGGCCAAGGAACTTAATACCTTGATATTGCTAAAAGAAGACCCACAGCTTGCCACTTTCTTTCACTGGGTTTCAAAACAGCGTGTAAAGCTCTAGTTGACCAAGTAGGCTGTATAAATATACACTATTTGTGGTTTTAAAATTTGTATTCACATCATGCGTAAAGACCTGCCACCGCGTTATTACCTCACACACTTCTTCGAGTTTCTGCACTTTTTTGAAGGGGCAAGTGCGGCATTGTTAAGTGATGATGCTACGCGTTTCATAACCCGTTTCAAAGCGCTGGACGAAAACAAGCAATGCATTATTGTTCGGGCGGCTAATCGTAAGTACGCCGTTATTGATCGCCGGCAATTTAGCTACGCCGAAATAGATAACCCGCAGCAACAGATTGACTGGCTTATCAGCGAAGGGTGGTTTGGTGATTTATCTCACGCGTCTATGAATGATATTGCTGGCGTACTGACCAAAGATGCGCTGGTTTCGTTGTTGGGTGAGTATAGAAGTGAAAGCGGGCTTTCTGCACTTACAAAGCCCAAGTTAGTGTCACTGTTAAACCACGAAGTGGCACTAAAAGGATGGCCCGCGCACTTCTCAAGCGAAGATTATCTGGTATGCCTTTTTGACGATGCTCTACGTTTTTTGTTGTTCTTATATTTCGGTAATACCAAGAGCCGCCTAAATCAGTTTTCAATGCGGGATCTGGGTGTTATGCGGACACGTTCAGATTCAGTAAACGATGTGGCGAGGTTTGAAACAAAAGACGATACGGAAGCTGCGTGGTTTTATGCTGATAACCTTAGTCGTCTTCACTACTTTGACGAAAATGCACTATTGTCCCTTGCACGTTCTCGTTTTCCTGAGACACAGGGCGTGTCAGCCTGTTTTTATCGCGACCAGTTACTTTATGCACTTGGACTTAAATTGCTCGATATCGAGAGAGCATTGGGGCTTCATTTACTCAACTTGGCGCAAAGTGACAAAGCAAAAGAGAAGTGGCTTAGAGAAAGCTATAAAGATGGAGAACTTGACGCGGTCAAGGCGTCTCTTGAAGCGATCATCGATAACCCTGCCTCTGATACGCTGCTTACGTTTGCAGAAGACTTTTATGCGCGTAAATATCACAAAAAACGCACCAGCGCAGTTACTGACATGTTACGCAGTGCCAGCCGTACATTGAACATTGACGTAAGTCAGAATCAACAGGTAGAGCGCGGTGTGCTAGCGCATTACGCAAGACAAGGTGTACAAGGCTGGCGAACAGAGAATAGGCTGTGGCGCAGTTTGTTTGGCTTAACATTTTGGACACAGCTGTATGAAGAAGATGCCTTAGTCACTGAGTTTGATAGGCGTCCCCTGTCGCTAAAACAAAATAACTTTTATGCGAAATTTGAAAGCAGCATAGAAGCGTTGCTTACAGAATTAGACAGTAGAGATAAGCTTCGTAAACACCTCCATAAGATGGCGACAACGCACTATGGCAAAGTGAACAGCTTATTTATTTGGTCGAGTAGTTTATTGACGCCAATAGAGGCACTTATTGAGCATGGCGCTTTGCAGGCTATTCATACGGTGCTGCGTATGATGAGCAAAGATTTTGAACAAATGAGGGACGGGTTCCCAGACATAATGGTGTTTGACAAGGTGCTGCGTTTTGAAGAAATTAAAGCACCTGGTGACCAATTGCGACGCAATCAGCTCGTGTCTATTCAGCGACTACAGCAAGCGGGTTTTAATGTGGCCGTTACCACTGTGAAATGGGTACGAGATCCTTATCAGCCTTATGTGGTTGTTGATATTGAAACAACAGGGGGCAATAACAGTTTCCACCGTATCACTGAGATAGGTATGGTGAAGTTGATAGCCGGTGTAGAAATTGATCGCTATCAGACACTGGTTAATCCGCAGCGTCGTATTCCGTCAAATATCACAAGACTCACCGGCATTTCAGACGACATGGTGCATGATGCGCCTGTATTCGCTGAAATAGCGGATGCAGTAGCGGAGTTTACCGAGGATGCGGTCTTTGTGGCGCACAATGTAAACTTTGATTATGGCTTTATTAAACAAGAGTTTGCACGCTTAGAACGCGAGTTTCGTCGACCTAAAATGTGTACAGTCCGAGAGATGAGGCGAACGTACCCGGGGTTGCCGTCCTATTCTCTCGCAAATTTGACCAAACATTTTGATATTCAAATGGAGCGGCACCACCGTGCACTAAGTGACGCGAAAGCTGCCGCTGAGTTACTTAGACTGGTATTCGAAAAAGATGACGAGATAGCGCAATAATCAAAAGAGTAAGCGTGAACGAAAATGGGTTTTCTGCGTATTACAGTTCAAACACATACACATGACAATGCTGCAATGAATTTATCTGAAGAACAGACCTCGCGAATCATTGAAATGGCCTGGGAAGACAGAACACCCTTTGAAGCCATCGAGCGGCTATATGGTTTGCCTGAAAAAGAAGTAATTAAACTTATGCGTAGCCACCTTAAACAAAAAACGTTTAAGAACTGGCGCGAACGGGTGACTGGCCGAAAAACTAAACACGCAAGCTTGAGGCCTGAGGGCGTAGATAGGGGGTATTGCCCATCGCAATATAAACCCAAAGGCGCTAACAAGTAGTAACGCTAGGCATGGTTTCAAACATGTAAGCGATTAATCAAGATGATTTAGTCGCTATCATTTGAAGGTTCAACAGTGGCAATAGGCAGTAAAAATGCCATTAGCTGCTGTCGCATTGGGCTTGGAAATATCAGCGTATTTTCAGCGTTATTAATAGACCTAGCATGATGGACTTGGCGCACCAAATTTTGGTAAGTGTCGTTTTCTGTCTGAATTTTCTCGACTTGCTGCATCACAAGCTCGATAAATTGGGTTGAAGATAAGTGTTCATTAGCCTTGAGCGCTTTCATCAAAGACCTCAGTACGTATGCCTCCCACTCACGTCTGTAGCTTGCTTGTAAACGTTCCGGATAAAGCGTTAGCTCTGATATATCTTGCGCAAGATCTACGATATCAAGGGGGTCATCATAAAGGATACGAAAAGCAAGAAGCACCTCATCTGATACCTTTGTGATGGGCAGTTTTTCTTTCAGTTGGGAGTAACGACTGGACACTACAACACCTCATCGTTTTGTTATTGCTTAATCATCTACTGCGTATTTATTACGACAAAGGTATCAAAAACGGCGCAAGCTTAGGGAACCTGTAGAGATTAAAAATACGTAACGAATCTAGGGTGAACTCTGCCTATAGTAACCGCGTATTTATTGACGCACTGTTAAAGTGTGTACGCGTTCTTGCTGTTTGGCCCATCATTTGATGGGCCTTTTTTTTGTTCTTTCCTTGGTTAAGCCCTAAATTTTTTTGGTAATAACGTTAAGCTTCACCCTTCGTCTAGTTGATGCTAGATAGCACGTTCGCGTATATTACAGTAATGTTAACGCAAGTTTTTACGATGATGGCGGCAATACAGAGTAAAACGTTACTCATTAAATTAAAGAAACCCTTCTCATTTCAGTGTTTTGGGTTTTTATATTTGATGTTGTTTTTTGGCGCTCCTGCGTTGTCCTCTTCACTTATCACAGCCTCTCTTCAGTCTGTAGACTCCCATAGCGGTTCATTAGCATCTGATGATACTCGACCACTGGTGATCGGCGTTACGCCTCGGCCCGTGTTCGTCACCTTAGACGAGCAAGGTAATTTGGGCGGTCTTGACATTGCGCTGGCAAAAGCGATTTTCGCCAAAGCTGGTCTTAACGTTAGCTTTAGGGTTTTTCCATGGAAGCGGATACTTCATCTTATACAAACCGGGGAAGTAGACGTTGCGTTATCTACATCAGATACACAAAGACGGCGAGAATTCGCGCATTTTTCATCAGAGGCTTTCCGGTTAGGCCACAACCTTTTATTCGCTCGCAAAGGTGATGAAGTGCAATATGATCCCAATGAAGGTTTAGTACAAGTAGAGGGAAAACCAATTTTACTCGGTGTTCAGCGAGGGGTCTCTTACTCGTATGAATATGACAACCTTCTAGACTCTGCTCAATTTCGCAGTCAGCTAGTCGTGGTGGATACACCTCCGCGATTGGTTGAACTTATGCTTATTAATCGTGTTGACGCTTTCTTGGGCTCAGAGCGAGATTTGCAAGTAGAGATTGCTAAGGTTGACGCGCAAGATAAGATTGTTCCTGTGTTTTATCTTATGTCTGATGAAGAGGCGAGTTCGCACATTATGTTTTCAAAAGCCTCTGTTCGAAAGTCGTGGGTAGAGCGTGTAGATGAGGCTATGCGAGAACTGAAAGCAACCGGGCGCTACGACGAAATATTGTCGTCGTTTTAGCGTCTGAAAGAGACTTTTACGCCAGCGAGTAATCGACTTACACTATCTGCCACGTCTAACCTGACAAACCACTCAAGGTCATGCTGTTTTGACACTACGCCGCTGAATTCTAGCGATCCACCGTGACCCGTTCCCAAAAAATCTTCAATAAGCTCGGCACGTGGTCCAAATACCGTATCGATGTAACTGTAGTAGGCAAAATATTCAATGGGGTAATAAGCGTCGCCCCATGGTGCCGAGAATTCACCACTTGAGCCCAACACGACTTTAGCCGCCGCTTGGTCGGTACGTTGCACGAGTTCAAAAAAAACCGTGTCTGCATCGTTTACACGATAACGATATTCGGTACGAAAAAAACTGCCTTGGAGTATCCTCTCGACGCTAAGTTCATAGCTGTGGCGTTCTCCCATGCGGGCAGAATACTCAATTTCTATGTACTCATCTTCACTGCCAATGTTAAAAGCTTCACTAGCTTGCGGATCGCCAAGCTGGCCTAATACTACTTCTAGCGCACTATTGTTTCTTAGTGAACGAACATGGCGCATCCCTGCTATCCAACCGTCTTTTGACAACCCTGTGGATGATACACGCCCTTTATAGGTTGGAATAATGCCTAATTCTGTTTTGCCATCATTGTTTTCATGGCGAAGATAAAGGCGCCGTACGTATAAATGCTCGCTGGTGTTACTGCCAAACGTATTATGGCTTGATGAAAAATCATCACCGGTAACCACAAATCCGTTGAGAGACCATGTTTCTGACAGCAAAAGTGAAGGGTAGTAGCGTAAGCGATATTGTTCTCTGCTTGGACGGTTTGAACGATTGTCGTAGCGCACCTGCACGTCTAGCTTATGCGAGAAGCTGGGTGAGGATGCTATTACATCGTTTGCGAAAAATGTAATTACTACAAACACGATGCAAGACAAAACGGAACAACCGCGCACGCTATTTCCTTATTCAATCTTTTTAAAAAACATATCTTGCTTGATCGTGGCATTAAAGTAAAAAAAAGCCGGCAAGGATGCCGGCAATAAGTGGAGGTGGACTCCAATGAAGGTGAACTAGTTAAACTTACATAGTTCGGGAACACATAACTAAAGCTTAAAACAGGGAGATGTCTCAAAACTTGTAATAAGTATAGGGTGGGTATTTAAATAAAAAAATCGCTAAAAATTGATTGTTGTAATCGTATTTTTAGA
>CAYVST010000073.1:0-18389 GCA_964454185.1 uncultured Alteromonas sp. | reverse complement strand
TTGCGTTATTGTTAACTTCGAAAAAGCCCGCGTTAAGCGGGCTTTTTTGTGCCTGATGTTTGGCACAAGTTTGACAAGGGAGCAGACTGGATATAGCTTCAATATATGAAAAGGTAACATTCAAAGTGATTTAGCCTTGATCAAGTTATTGTTTATCAATACGTTTAACGCTTTCGTCGTGCCTTGCAATAAACGACACACGCGCCTAGCAATATTGGCGAGCGTATTCTCATTATTTTTTCTTTTGACAATGCATGATGCAGTTGCTGCATATAAAGAGAATGCATCTACGCGGGTTGTTACCGCCTATTCTTACCATTTAAAGCCTCCCTATATTATTGACGAAAAAGTGGGTTCGGGTTTGTATTTCGATTTGTTGGCGCTACTCAGCGACAATGAAATTCAATATCAACTGGCTTATATGCCCAGAAAAAGAATTAACCAATTACTAGAGCGTGATGCATTAAATGGGATCATCATTGGCGTAAGCCCTCACTGGTTTTCTGATAGGAACCGAACCAAATATCTATGGACGGCTCCATTTATTGAAGACAAAGATGAAATCATCTCTCACAGACGTTCACCTTTTGAGTTTCGCATTCATGCGTTAACAGGTAGAACTATGGCAGGCGTTAGAGGGCTGTTTTACGTTGGGCTTAACGATGCCACAACATCCGGGCGCTTAGCGCGGTTTGACACCGAATCCGAAGAGCAAATCATTGATATGATCCACCACCAAAGAGTAGATTTTGGTGTTGTGAGTAGAAGTACACTTAACTATTTACATGACAAAAATAGCTACGTTAACTCTCTCTTTATCTCGACAATACCTCATGAAACGTATTATAGGCACATGCTCGTGCCGCATAAACTGCAAAGTGTAGAAACACACCTAAGTCATAAGTTGGAGAGTGAGCTAAAGGCACAAGCTTGGAAAAACGTTCTCGACCGTTATTCACTGAGCCCCACTGATTTGAGTGAGGCACAATGACATTAACATACAGTTGCTTTATTCAACCACAAGAGCCAACGATTCAATAAGCGGTTTGTTTTCAGTTTCTATGGTCGCAATAATATGTTTGTGCAAACGTTTTTTATGTTCACCAAATATGCGGCGCTTCTTATCAAATGTTTTGGCATAGTTTATGGCGCCTTCCATAAGCATATCCTGTGTTTCAAAAGACTTTTCTACGACATGGTCTTGTTCCAGCTCTTTACCAGATACACGTCTACCGGAGAGTTTCATCTCATTAAAACGATAGTAGGGCATCGCTTTTTTAACGAACTCAATCATACCCGGCAGAAACGGAATAGAAAGGTCAACCTCTGGGAAGCAAAAGAACCCCTTGTCGCCGCGCATAAATCTAAAATCGCACGCGCACGCTAAAATGGCACCGTTGCCGAAAGCGTGCCCATTGATGGCAGCAATAACGGGGATTGGATAGAGTAAGAGCGTTTTGAACACCTCATCCATATTATGCATGAAGGTTTTTATTTCATTAAACTGTTTCGCTTTCATTGCAGGCATTAGCCAGTCGGTATCTATTCCCAAGCTGAAACACTTTTCGTCATTCGAGGTAATTACAAGCGCTTTACTTTGTGTGTTATCAACAATGTCGGTTAGGGCTACTAGCATCGCTTGTGCAAATTCGGGGTTATGGCTATTTTCGCTGTTTTGCATAGTTAACAGTGCCACATCACCTAGATAGGTTACGTTTATTGGGTTCATCACTTTACTCTTCGTTCTTTTTCATTCATGTTGCTACAAATGCGAGGCGTTGGAAAATTGTCTTCATTTATTGTGGTGAATAAGTCTCAAAATACGCGGTGAAAGACCATGCGCTTGACGTAGCAAAAGGTCGCTTCGTACGTAGAAGAGACGTTAATTTTACAGGTGGTGGAAAAATGGTCAGTGCCAAGTTAAGTTGACAAATAATCACGCTAATCCTCCTGAATTCTAGATTAGAATAAAGTATTATTCGTTAATGCTTGCGTTGTCTTTCGTGAGTTGTTAAAAAGTCAACGACGTTAAAGAAATATAGAAAAAGCTGGTTGTACAATAAAGTTTACATGCAGGTTGCATACTCTTTTAACGTTTTATTTTTTTGTTCGTTCAGTTAAGAGAGCTCCCATGATTAAGGACACAGTTAACAATGTTCATATAAGTACTGAAGATGTACTTATAACGCCAGAGGCACTAAGTGCTGAATTACCCGTTTCAGACAAAGCGCTAGAAGCTATTTCAAATTCGCGCCAGATCATTTCAGATATTATTCACCGTCGCGACCACAGAATGCTTGTCGTATGCGGCCCTTGTTCAATTCACGATATTGAAGCCGCAAAAGAGTATGCACTTAAGCTCAAGGAGCTTCATGAGTCTTGCAAAGACACGTTGTTTATCGTGATGCGAGTTTACTTTGAGAAGCCAAGAACGACGACGGGGTGGAAAGGGCTGATTAACGACCCTCATATCGACGGCAGTTTCGATATTGAAACTGGGTTGCGCAAAGCTCGAGAGCTCCTTATTTGGTTAGCAGAGCTTGAGCTTCCTGTTGCCACCGAGGCACTTGATCCAATTAGTCCACAGTACCTAGCAGAGCTCTTCAGCTGGGCTGCTATCGGTGCTCGTACCTCTGAGTCTCAAACTCACCGTGAAATGGCCAGTGGTCTGTCTATGCCAGTTGGATTTAAAAACGGGACCGACGGTAGCCTTGATATTGCGATTAACGCATTGAAGTCGGCAGCATCTGGTCATCGCTTTATGGGAATAAATAAACAAGGCCAAGTAAGTATTATTGGTACCAGTGGTAATCCAGACGGCCATATTATTTTGCGCGGTGGTAAACAGCCAAATTACGACTCAGTGTGTGTTTCTGAGTGTGAGTTAGAGCTAGAGGGCGCAGGGTTAACCGCAGGCCTTGTGGTTGATTGTAGCCATGCAAACTCCGCGAAAGATTATCGCCGCCAGCCGCTTGTTGCGCAAAATGTTGTCAATCAAATTCTTGAGGGCAACCAATCTATTATAGGTGTAATGCTGGAAAGTCATCTTAAGTCGGGGAATCAAAAATCAGAGGGCAAGAAACCTGAAGAACTTGATTATGGCGTATCAATTACAGATGGTTGTATTGATTGGGAAACCACGGAAAACTTAATTGCTCAAACCAGAGATAAATTGATAACTGTGTTACCCTTACGTCAAAATAAGCGCACGGTAGCATAAATTTTATTAGCCGTGCCATTTGATCCAAGGACAAGACAAAATGGCTGATTTTTCGCAGCAGCTTTCTACGCTGCGTGAAGGCATTGACGAGCTGGATACGCAGCTCGTCGAATTACTTGCAAAACGAAACCAAATCACCACACAAGTGGGGCAGCTTAAAGCGCAAGCGGGCATGCCCGTGTATGTCCCTGAAAGAGAAAAAGCGTTGATTGCATCAAGGCGAGCGCAAGCTGAATCACTTGGTGTGTCTGCTGATTTGACCGAAGATCTGCTGCGCCGTGTTATGCGCGAGTCCTACCATACCCAAAACAATAACTACCGTTGTGTAAAACCCGATCTGGACAACGTCGTTATCGTTGGAGGGGCGGGGGCTCTTGGTCGCGTTTTTGTTAGCCTTTTCGAGAGAAGTAATTATGCCGTGTCTGTTGTCGAAAAAGACGACTGGGATAGTGGCAGAGCGCATGAACTATTGAGCGTCGCGTCGTTAGTCGTGGTGGCAGTTCCCATAAACATTACTGAGCTAATTATCGGCAAACTGACCATGTTACCAAAACACTGTATTTTGGCTGACATTACCAGTATTAAGTCTAAGCCGCTTGACGCCATGCTTGCTGTGCATGATGGCCCTGTTGTTGGGCTTCACCCTATGTTCGGCCCAGATGCACCAGGCATGATTAAGCAGGTTGTGGTGGTATGTAGCGGTAGACACAGTGAACAATATGCATGGCTTATTGAACAGATGCGTATATGGGGCGCTACCATTCATGACTCCAGTGCCAAAGAGCACGATCAAGCGATGGCGTACATTCAGGTAATGCGCCACTTCAATACATTTGTTTATGGTCAGCATTTAAAAGGCGAAAACCCAGGTTTGGAATCGCTAAGCATGTTCAGCTCGCCAATTTATCGCCTTGAATTGGCTATGGTTGGACGCCTTTTCGCGCAATCACCGCAACTGTATGCCGACATTATTTTCAACAATCCAGACAATTTTGCTTTGTTACGCCGTTTTCATGAGCGCTTTGGGCTAGCATTGTCGTTATTGGAAGAGGGTAATAAAAAAGGCTTTGTGGAACAGTTTATGAAGGTTGGGGCATGGTTTGGCGACTATGCCAAGAAGTGCCTTATTGACAGCAAACAAATGCTCCTTAAAGCTGATGATGGGCAACTTCTTCGCGACAAATAATGTAAAGCGGGGCTATTGCCCCACAGTCTACTGTATGAACTGTTTCAAGCCCGCTTGTGTGGCTAAAGCAAGTGAGCGGGCCTCCTTAGCTTCATCATTCGTTACCACCATTTGAGACTGAATATTGTCACTGAGTGACGTAATATGCTCCACTTTTTCTGTCGTCTGCTCATGTTGGTCTTTTAATGCATTTACCGATGATAGGATGACCGCGAACGCTTCAATATTTTGCTGAAAGTCTGTCATCATTTTATCAAACAGCGTCATTGTCGCATCGATGTTTACTTTCATCGTGTCAGATGCATCAATCAGCTTCGTCGATTCTTCTTGCGTTTCGCCTACTAAGCTCTCCATGTCATTTAAGAAGTGACTGATTTTTTGTGTTGCGTCGGCGACTTTTGCAGATAGTGTTCTCACTTCATCAGCAACCACGGCAAATCCTCGCCCAGCCTCGCCAGCGCGCGCGGCTTCAATTGCTGCGTTAAGGGCAAGTAGGTTAGTCTGGTCTGCGAATTCTTCCACCATTTTAAGAATGTTCCGTACGTTGTCGGCATTTTCTTGTAGGCCCGTAACCGTAGCGGAGAACTGTTGCAACAGCGTCGTAATTTTCTCTATCTGTACATGAGAAAGCTGTAGGTTGTCGTTAGCGTCTTTGGCACTGGATAAATTTTGCTGGTTAGTGGTACTCACCTGATGTGCTGAGCTGACGATATCGTCAATGCTGTGACTGACCGTGTGGGTAGACGTATTGATGTCATGACTAAGATGCTTTTGCCTATCAACCTGTTGGTTTACATCAACAATTGCCGTGGCCATTACGTCATTTGCGCTAGATGCCTTTTCGGCATCGAGATTAATTCGATTAATGAGCTGGCCTAAGTTCTCTGCGAATAAATTGTAGGCATGCGATACATCTCTAAACTCATCTCGTGTAAAAGCGGGTAGTCGAGTGGCTAAGTTTCCCTGAGTATGATTGATATCGTTAAGCGTGTGCAACAGCGCCTTGACGGGTCTGACAATAAGGTAATTCAAGTAGAAAATAGTGAAGGCAAAACTAAACGCCCCCAAAATTGACAGGGTAATCATCGCAGAAAAAAGCGAAGACCGTTCATCTGATGGCGCAGAGGCTACCTGATAGAACAAATAAAAGTTTGCTACCTGAAACAAAAATAAAAATGTAATGTTTCCCACAATTTTCCGTGTGAGTGTGTAAAAGAAAGTCCGTTCTACAACATCATATATTCGCCAAAACGCCTGCATAACTACATACACCTACTGATTGGTAAACTACTCTCCGAATGTAGTGTAATACAAAGCGAATTACCAAAGCTTTGCGCTAAATCATAGTTAATGCGTTTTTTTACATGAGGGAATGTTGACTGCTTACCAAATAAAAGCGCAAGTTAGGAAGCCTAGAATAAACGGCTCCCCAACCTGAGCTAATTGCAATGCGTTGTATCGCAGTGTTAGCGGTTTACCAACTACTGAGCAAGTGCACTGGCTGCCGCTACTTTTGTCGGGCTGATTTCTTCGCTAGGGTAGCATCCAAGTACTTTGATGTAGCGGGTTATACTGCGTAATGACTCAAATGCTTTTTGCACTGGCCCGTCTTCAACATTGCCCTCAACATCAATGTAAAACATCTCTTCCCACGGGTTACCCGGTATAGGACGAGACTCGAGTTTGGTCATATTGATACTGTTGTCTTTCAGTACCAGTAAGGCTTCTACAAGCGCGCCAGGTTTTTGTACCGTAGACATTACCAGCGTTGTTTTTGCGGGAACCTGAAGCGGCACAACAACAGGGTTTCTAGCAACAACAATAAATCTACTATGGTTCTCTTTCTGGTTAGCAAGGTTGCTTTTTATAGCCATCAGGCCATATAGGTTACCGCCAGCTTCGCTACCAATGGCAGCGACGTCATCGCGTTCAAGTTCACTCACGGTCAACATGGCCGAAGAGGTACTGTCCATGGTTTTAACTTCCACGTTGCCAAGTTCCGCCAAAAAGTGGCTACACTGCGTAAATACTTGTGGATGTGCGTAAAGCGTTTTTATTTTATCTATGCTGGTATTTGTACCAACTAAAAGGGTGTGTCTAATGGGGTGGGTCAATTCACCAATAATGCTTAATTGCGTATGCTGTAGTTGGTCATAGACCTCATTAATACTGCCTGAAGTTGTATTCTCAATTGGCAGTACAGCATAGTCTGCTTCTGTATTTTCGACTTTGTGAATAATTTCAGCAAAGCTCTGGCAACCAATTTCAAGCAGCTCACCAGGTCGACGAGAAAAGTATTTTTGCGTAGCTAAGTAAGAATATGACCCTTTGTCACCGAGGAATGCTACGCGATTAAGCGGTAGCGTACTTCCTGGGTTTGCTCTTTCTGCCAGCATAGCCTGCTGATTCAGTACAGAGTCTTCAA
This sequence comes from uncultured Alteromonas sp., assembly GCA_964454185.1. Lineage (GTDB taxonomy): Bacteria > Pseudomonadota > Gammaproteobacteria > Enterobacterales > Alteromonadaceae > Alteromonas. The sequence continues at coordinate 11,558 of CAYVST010000073.1, read as the reverse complement.
TGATCACGTGAAATATTTGGGTTACATAATGTGGGTCAAGGCCAATGCTTTGCCCCTCTTTGATTAATCGCACTAGAAGCTGTTCTTCACGCTTCTGATCTCGTACTGGGATGTGATGCTTTATTTTTGTTTCAGCGACTTCATTGGTGAGCTTTCTGCGCTCGGCAAGCAAAGTAAGTAGTTCACTGTCTAGCGCTGTAATGCGCTCTCTTACCGTATCTAATGCGTTGTCTGACATGATGTTCCCGTTAGTTCTAGCTAAAAAAAAACCTCCCAGTTGGGAGGTTTTTATGCATGCAACTGCGCCTCCCTAGTAAAAGGATGTAAACGCAAAAAAGAAAAGTGCTGCATACAGCGTATTTTGTTTCATGACCTTGAATGTATGTTGAACACCTCTGTGTGTCAACTGATTTTTACAAATATGGCTTTGCTTTTTTGTGGGAATACTTGATAGAAGTGTGGATTTGATATAGCGCCTAAAAAGGCAGCGAAGACGCTGCCGTTTTGTACACCTAAGCAAGATAGAATTTTTTGCTGGCCTAGTTTCCAAGCAGAGCAGATAGCATTTGACGAACTTCTGTGGGTTCAAATGGCTTATCACATAACGCATTCACACCCGTCTGTTGAATGTTAGCCATGTGTGCACTCTCTGCCGACTCTGACGTTACCATGATAATCGGAATATGCGTGGTTTCAGGGTTAAAGCGAATAAATTCCGATAGCTCCCTACCATCCATCTCTGGCATGTTGTAATCGGTGACCACGAGATCAAACGGTTCATCCTTAATGAATGTCAATGCCATCGCGCCGTTCTCGGCTTCTTTGATTTTTTTCAGACCCATACTTTCTAGGACACGTCGAATATGGTTTCGAGCAAGTTTACTGTCATCCACCAGAAGAACGCGCACTTCTTGTACATCAAATAGTTCTAGGTCGAGCTCTTCGTGATTAATAAGATCAAGGCTTGCATTTAGCGCACGCGATAAGTGCAACGCCTCAAAAGGCTTAGGCAATATAGCGGCCACGCCAGCTTGCTTGAACTCTTCTAATTTACTAATGCGATTTTCACTCGACACCAACATAAATGGAATAGATTTAAATTCGTCATCTTCTTTGATGAATTTGAGTAATTCAATAGCGGTGCCATCTTCGTAATACATAGCACTTACGATAAGGTCGGCGCCATGTGCTTTAACGGCTGAACGCGCTTCTGAAAGGGTACTGACTGGGTCAATTTCCTTAACGTTTTCTTTGAGGAGTAATGTAGTGATAATCTTCCTTTGTGTGTCGGAAGGTTCTACCAAAATAATATGTAAATCAGAAATTGACAGCTTTTCCATTTCAGACTCTTCTTCTATTTGTTTATGAAAATGTCAGGAGCCATTAGCCCCCAGCAAGCTTTACTTTATAGCCTTTTTCAGTGAGAAGTACACGTAGCTTTTCTCTATCATCGGTTTGCACTTCTATGATGCCATCTTTTACAGCGCCGCCACACCCACACTTTTTCTTAAGTTCACTACCCAGTTTTTTTAGTGCATCAGGTGCTAAATCTAGCCCCTTGATCAGCGATACCCCTTTTCCTTTTCGTCCTTTTGTCTCTCTGTGAATTCTCACTATGCCGTCTGACGATACTGAACGCTGCGCTTCTTTAGCTTCGGGCTTTATTTTGCCGCCGTCAGTACTGTAAACCAATAGGGCTTCTTGCCAGTCTTGCATGGGTACCTCAATGTGCTGGGTTTTGCCACAATAATCAGTGTTGAGTTTTTACAATGAAAAACTTTCACCGTATAACCATGGCGTTGTAAAAAAGTTCGGCTAGTATAAAGAATAGCAAAACAAAAAGCATGAGACGAAGCGTTCTGCTTATTTTATTTAAAGGAGATACAATGGAAATTACGGCAAGCTACCGAAACCAAGGAAAAATGCTAACCATAGATGTGGGAACAAAATTTGATTTCAGCCGAGTAGAAGACTTCCGAAACGCCTACGCAGAATTAAACCCAGACGTAGAGCACATCGCCATTGACCTGTCACGAACCGATTACATGGATAGCTCTGCGCTAGGTATGTTGTTGAACATGCAAAAAGCACTAGCTGATAAAAAACTCACTTATAGTATTGATAACGCTCGCCCTCAAGTTGCCAAAATTCTAAAGATTTCTAGGTTTGATAAAAAATTCGAAATTAGATAATTGCGTCTAGGGAAGGCCTATGAAGATACTGATAGTAGACGATGAAACCATTAATCGAACTCTACTAGCCAATATGCTCTACAACGCAGGTTACGATGACTGCGTGGTTGCAGAAAATGGCGAACAAGCGCTACAGCTCTTTAAAGAAGAGCAGCCAGACCTGGTGCTTTTAGACGTTATTATGCCGGGCATGTCTGGTTTTGAGGTGGCACCTCAGATACGTGCCCTCGCTGACGGTACTTATCTGCCAATCTTGTTTATAACAGCATTAGAAGATAAAGAAAGTTTGGTGCGATGTTTAGACGTTGGTGGCAATGACTTTGCCACTAAACCGTTTGATAAGCACATTCTGGTTGCCAAGATTGGCGCTCACTTAAAAATAAGAGCGCTGAGCCTTCACATCGAACAGCAGAATCAAACCCTTAGAGTTTACCAACAGCGTGTAGCGCGCGAACACGCAATTGTTGAGCATATTTTCAGTCATGCCATTATCAATAGCCCTGAAGTATTAGACCATTTTGACTGTTGCCTTAAACCTGCCGAAACATTTAACGGTGATTTGTTCTTGTGCGAGTTTAGTCCAAGTGGAGGAATTTATTTTCTTGTCGCCGATTTCACTGGCCACGGCCTAGCATCAGCTATTGGTGCTCTACCTGTGACACGGGCGTTTCACGAGTATAGTCAAAAAGGTGTGTCTATTGCCGAAATTGTGTCAGAGCTGAACAGTATTCTGTTACAGATTTTGCCCGGTGACATGTTTATGGCCGCGGTGGTAGGTGAAATAAATGCACAGGGTGACAAGGTTAGTCTTTGGCAGGGGGGCATGCCGCCTGCGCTGGTACCGTCTAATTCGAACTTCGCATTTCGCGCTTTTCCCTCAAGGCACATGGCGCTAGGTGTACTAGAAGATCATGAACTCAATACTGACTATGATATCGTCCAATTGGGGCAAGGCGAACAGCTGATGATTTACAGTGACGGCCTCATTGAGAACGTGGACGAAAACGACCAAATGCTAATGGAAGATGGGCTTATTGAGCTCGTTAAAGCTGATACCGCTGAAAATGGTAACGTTAGCGCTAAAAGGCTTTATGGCAAAGTGAAGGAACATGCCGCTGACCCCTCGTTTGACGACGATGTTACGCTGGTTGTGTTTACCGCTAGGCCTATTGAAACACACGCTAAGTCATCCGAGGCTGGTTTACCGTCTGTGCATGAAGTGATACTGGAAGCTGAACACCTAAAACAGCCGGATGTATTGCAGCGTGTTTTGCAACTTACCAGCAGTTGTGAAGGGGTGCAGCGAGTTCGCTCTATTATGTACACCGTGTTATCTGAACTTTTCAACAACGCATTGGAACACGGGATTTTACATTTGGACTCCAAGTTAAAATCAGAAGAGGACGGGTTTCAACGCTATTATGAAGACCGAGAAACATCGCTAGAAGCGCTGCACAGTGGAAGTATTAAAATTCGCCTTGAATCACAGCCCAAAAAGAACCAAATAGTGATCACGGTAGAAGACAGTGGAAACGGTTTTGAGTGGGAGGGAGCGCAGCAATTTAATCATGATGAGTTCCATGGCAGAGGTCTTGCTCTGCTTCACACCTTGTGCGAAAAGGTGTGGTTTGAAGACAATGGCAGTAAAGTAAACTGTATTTTGAATACGACTAACTCGAACCTGCTTTAACGCCGATTTCGTGTCACTAAACGAATATTTTTACCATCTCGACAACAAAGGTGATACACAGAGTATTTTAGCTGCGGGGTTTTATGCTTAAAGCATTTCTGAAGTTTTTCGAAGATATCCAGTCCAATAAGACATCATCAGTCACGGTAGAACTCGCTACTGCCGCATTGTTATCTGAACTTGTTAAGGCAGACAACAAGGTAACGCAAAGTGAATTAGAGGAATACAAAAAGCAAATGCAACGTCATGTAAATATTGATGATGAAGCAATGGCGCTGCTGCTTGAGAAAGGTGAAGAAACTGCTGATGACGCGGTTGATGTAGTTAGGTTTACGCAAGTGCTTAATCAACACTGCGATGCAGAAGAAAAGCGCGATGTTGTGCGCAGCCTTTGGTCGATTGCTTATGCAGACGATTCACTTGCTCCTTTAGAAGAAAGCACTATTCGCCAAGTTGCCGATTTACTGTATGTTCCGCACAGCCAATTTATTAAAACGAAGCTTGAGGTGTCGGAAAACCGACGCGGTTAACGAAAGCCTGGGCCGATAAAAAAGGTTTTTATTTTTCCTTCTCTCCCTTACTATGTGTGGCGCTGAAATTGACTGCAAGTTGATTTGTTGTGGTATTGCGGTGAGGAAAAAGTAGTGTTTAAAACGTTAAAAGTACCGATTTTGTTGGCAATTGTGCTTTTCATGTCGGTACTGGTCGTGTGTATTGTTGTTGTCACTAAAGCCGAGCAAGATGCTTCGCTGAAAGCCATCATGCAGGAAAATACCACGGCGCTGAGTAATTCGCTCGCGCAGCAGCTCGCCGTTGTGATGGAAAGAAATCCCGGTGACGATGCCCTTTTTAAGCAGCTTTTTCAACCTCTCAGAGAACACCAGTTTATAGTTTCAGCAACGTTATACGACAACGACTATAACGTAATTACTCAACTCTCTTCCAATGGCGACTTCTCATTCAACGACAGTAACGTGCCTGCCATACCCGGCGAGGTACCTTTTGGCGTAACGGGTTACGATGACATTATTGTTGCACATCAATTAATAGGCCGAAGCCTATACCCTCTTGGGCATATTGTTATTTATGCGGATGCGTCGAAGGTCACGTCTAGTAGTGCATATAGAAGTTTGTTTAGTCAGTTGCCTGTTATAATGGGGTTGTGGCTACTTTGCGTGAGCCTGTGTACCTACATTTTGTATCATCTTATTGCGCCAATCACGTCGCTTAAAAGGTTTACGCAAGAAGTTTTTGAAACGAAAGACTATGCGCTCCGTTGCCCGCATCACAACAACGATGAAATAGGCCGGTTGGCTCGCAATATTAATAGCCTGCTTGATACTATCGAAGTCGAACTTCTTATTAATTTCGAACAAAAGCAGACGCTTGTAGACCAACAAGAGACTATGTCGCAATTGGCCAATTTTGACAGCTTAACGGGGCTACCAAACCGACAATTTGTTCTTGATAATCTGCGTCTTGAACTGGCCCGAGCGAAGCGTAATGATGAAGACTTGATGCTACTCTTTTTTGACCTTGATGGTTTTAAAGGCATCAATGACTCATTAGGCCATGAAACTGGCGACCTTATTTTGATTGAAGTGGCTGAGCGTGTTCAACGGTTACTTCGCGATGGTGATTTGTTTGCCCGGTTGGGTGGGGATGAGTTCCTTGTCTTACCCGACAGGGATGTATCACCTGCTGCTGCACAGAGTTTGGCCTCGCGATTGATTACCTCTTTTGATGAGCCCTTTGAATTGAGGGGGCTTTCGCTGACTGTTGGCCTGAGCGTTGGGATTGCAACCGCATCTGATGCAAGCTATGACTTGAGTGAGTTAATGAGTAATGCCGATCTCGCTATGTACCGCTCTAAAGCGCGCGGACGGGGAAGTTACACGCTGTTCACTCCCGATATGGTTGAATCTCACAAACGTAAACTACATCTTGCAAACGGCATTGAACAAGGTTTGGCTAACGATGAATTTATTGTTTACTACCAAGTGAAAGTGAACAATGACGGTCGTGTGATAGGCGCGGAAGCACTTATTCGATGGGAGCATCCAGAGTTTGGGCTTGTCATGCCAAATGAATTTATTCCAATTGCAGAACAAGGCGGTAAGATCACCGCTATTACTCAATGGGTAATAAAGCGCGTATGTATGGATATGCCAGAAATAAAACAATGGGCATTTAGCGCGTTTAGGGTTTCTGTGAATTTATCTGGGCACGATTTACGTAATGCTCAACTATTCGACTACATATACAACACCTTCAATTTGTACGACATCAACCCAGAAAACTTCGAGTTTGAGGTGACGGAAAGTGCCTATTTGGAGAACTTTGCATTATCGAATAAGTTCTTTAGACGAATTGGAAACATGGGATGTGCCATTGCACTTGATGATTTTGGAACAGGTTACTCGTCGTTAAGTTATCTCACGCAAATTAATATTGATACGTTGAAGGTTGATAGACAATTTGTAACGGAAATTCAAACATCTGAACGCAGCCGTTTGGTAACCGGGGCAATCATCGATTTAGCAAAACGCTTGTCACTATCGGTTTGTGCAGAAGGTATTGAAAATCACGAGCAGTGGGACTATCTGAAATTACACGGATGCGACAGTGTTCAAGGCTTTATGTTTAGTAAGCCTGTCCCTTTACATGAGTTGCTTGCATCACCATCAGACTATACCAAAGCAAATCTGCACGTTTAGCGATAGCACAACGCCTCCGATGAGCAGAATAGCGCTATCCTGTTACCCACATTTACATTAAAGTGTTTCTTATTTGCAACATGTCCCTGTAGGTATTGCATAACTGTAGAAACGTTTTGGTTTTTTTAAACCCTAATATTCTGAATTTTAATGCTTTTTTGGGGTTGGTCTGAATCTCGCATAGTCCCATCAATCGAATGTATGATGTGAATACAGAGAAGTCTTATCGTCGCGTGCAATCGTTTACGACGCGGCCAATGCACATTCTCATGCTTCAATATAGCGTGTGCTTGCGATAGGCAAATAAGGATTTTCAAATACTTGCGGAGGATGCATGATGAAACAGCTTCACACAATACTCTTAGGACTATGCGTGGTATATGCGCTAAACACTGAAGCGACCGCGCAAGTGCAAACACAACCTTCGGCCGCCGCAGTGTTGATGAATAAATTGGATATAGATAAAGACGGCGTTATTTCGCTTAAAGAGGCGGTCCGTCATACAGAGCTTCTACGGAATTTTGGTCTAATTGACGATAATGAAGACGGAAAGCTGTCTATCTCTGAGTTAGCAAACAGCAAGCTTACACCCAACAATACGGATGTTGCGGCAAAACAATAGGGCATGTGAGTACTGAGTGGAATTTGAGGATAAGGTTCTGATAAAGAAATTTTCGTTTGCTGAGCGATTAGTTCAGTTAGGGTCTCTAAGACAGTTAACGCTAGCGAGCTTTGTGTTAGCGCTTATTCCTTTAATAGCGCTGTTGTGGCAAAGCCAAAGCGACCTTGCAAAGGTCGGACAGATGACAACGCTTGAGACGCGCTTTGTAGTCAATGTTGTCAGTGATATGCAGCGTCTCGACAACGCCGTTGTGGATGTAGAGCGAAGTATTCGCCAGTTCACTGTGCTTCGAAATGAACAAGTTGCGGTGTTATCTGACAATGCTCTTGATCAATTTGCCCTTGCCGCAGACAACTTATGTCAGGCATTGCTGGTTCCAACAACATGTCAACGCCTATCCGAACAGCTAAGCCAACTCGCTGACTACCGAACCATTGAAGATCAATTACTCTTAAATGCCTACCTCGCCTCCATAGCAAGCAGTGTAGATCTGTTACGTGAGGACGTTGAGCGGTCTATTAATCAGCGCGTTCAGCTTCAACAAGACGATTTAAATGCCATGCAGGCTAAGCAAGCATGGTCAACGGCGATGCTCGTCAGCGTCTCATTATTACTGATTTTGTTGGGTAGTCAGTTGATTGTTAATCCAGTGAATAATTTGAAGAAAATTATTCAGAAGGTCGCTCACGGTCACAGCGATTTACCGCCGCTATCTCGTCAAGCGCCACGTGAACTCATTGATGTAGAAAAAGACCTACACTGGCTACATGACAGAATGCAGCAGTTAGAGCATATTCGTACGGCATTACTGCGCCACGCTGCACATGAACTTAAGACACCTTTAGCAAGCATAAAAGAAGGTTGCAGCCTGTTGTCAGAAAATGTTGTTGGAGAGCTCAACAATAGCCAGCGAGAGATACTGTCATTACTCAGTGCTAGTACACAGCGTCTGAATACGTTGGTTGAAAAGCTATTGGACTATAATTTGCTGCTTCAACAAGCGCAGCCCAAAATGGAACAATGTCAGCCTTCAGCGTTAGTGAATGCCTGTTTAGAAGACTATGCGCTGGCCATTCAAGATAGAGAGGTGGAGTTAAGCATTGAGCCCGACCAAATTGTTATTGACGAGGAGTTGTTTCGTCGAATTTTAGATAACTTGGTCTCCAATGCCGTTGCGCACGGGGCGCTGGGGCGCCCAATAAACATTAGAATTTATCGTCAAAATGAGAATATCATCCTCGACGTGGCTAATCGAGGCAAACGCATTGCGCCCGAATCGGTTAAAACGCTGTTTGAACCCTTTATCAGAGGCACGGAGCCTCGAAATGACAATGTGATTGGAACGGGCTTGGGGCTGTCTATTGTGGCAGATTGTGCGCGGTTAATGCATGGCGATGTGAAAGTGGTCGATGTAGATTATGCTGACGTTTGCTTTAGAGTGACTATCCCCCAATAGGAAAAACAAAAAATGAGAATTATAGGTTTAGCAATTGCTCTAATGGCGTTGACGGGATGTCAGTTACTCAAGGGCTTCAATGATACGGCGGATACACCTCCAGTTAGTGAAAATAGTCAAACGCTGACTGAGGAATTTTGTTTTTATGAACAGCCGCCCTTACTTTTTGAGCACAACTGTGACCCCACGTTTTGGCTGAATTTGTGGCTGACATCAGACGAGACATCGTGGCGCGAGCGCAAAGTGCAGATTAAAGCGTTGGGAACAACAGAGTTTGATAAGCTACAAGCCTACGTCTTTACCCTTCCAAATGATACGCCTTATCAAGACCGATTAAGAGCCCAATTGGCTGTTAACAGTATGATGAGTGACTTTACGCCCATGGCGCAAAACGTCATTTCCGTTATCGCGGCAAAGCAAAACACGCTGTTGATGGAATTAGAATCAGCACTCGTGGTGCTAGAGAAAGAGAATACATCTCGTGCGCAGCAGTTAGGTGCATTAACCACTGAAGCTGACAATTTGCGTAAGAAACTTGAAGAATTGTTGCAGATAGAGGCAACGTTGATGGACAAAAGTAGGAGTAGTCAACAATGAGCGAGCAGTCAGGCAGTAACCCAAACTTATTGTTGGTTGATGATGATAAAAGTTTATTGCGTTTGTTAACGATCCGCTTGGAAGGTGAGGGTTATCAGGTAACAGCAGTAGAAGATGGCCAATCTGCACTGAAGAAATTGCAAAACGACAGTTTTGACGTAGTGCTAAGTGATTTGCGTATGCCAGGCTTGGATGGCCTGAGCTTGTTTGAAGAAATCATGGGGATTCGCAAAGACATACCCGTAATCCTGATGACAGCGCACGGCACAATTGCCGACGCGGTTGCTGCCACGCAGCGTGGCGTATTTGGTTTTTTGCCAAAGCCAGTTGACCATGATGAATTGCGTACGTTACTTCAGAAAGCCCTTAGTCAGTCTCAAGCGGCACAACCTGGTGACTGGGCGAAAGAAATTATTACGCGTTCTCCTGATATGTTGAACGTACTTGACCAAGCCTATCGCATTGCACAACGTGAAGTATCTGTGTTGATTAGCGGCGCTAGCGGAACGGGTAAAGAGCTTTTAGCCAATGCAATTCACAAGGCAAGCAATAGAAGTGATAAGCCTTTTGTTGCAATTAACTGCGGCGCACTGCCGGAAAATCTACTAGAGTCTGAGTTATTTGGGCATGCTAAGGGAGCGTTTACTGGCGCAGTAGCCGCGCACCCGGGTTTATTCAGAGAAGCCGATGGTGGAACGTTATTTTTAGATGAAATAGGCGACATGCCAATGACTTTGCAGGTGAAGTTACTTCGTGCCCTGCAAGAGCGTCAGATTCGCCCCGTAGGCAGCAGTAAGCATGTTGATATCGATGTTCGCATTATCTCTGCTACGCATAAAGATTTGCACAAAGAGATGGAAGAGGGCACGTTCCGTGAAGATCTTTATTACCGCCTGAATGTGGTCAATCTCAAGCTTCCTTCGCTTAAAGGGCGCAGTGAGGATATACCATTATTAGCGAGATCGCTTTTACAGCAAAGTGCACAGCGCCATGGCGTGAACGTGAGTCAATTTTCAGATGACGCGATGCAGCAATTAGTCACCTCGTCATGGCCTGGCAACGTGCGTCAGTTGGTTAATGTTGTAGAGCAATGTGTCGCATTAACCCAAACCCCAGTTATTCCGCTTCATCTAGTTGAACAAGCGTTGTCTGCAACCAAACAAAGTTGGCCCACGTTAACGGAAGCACGGGATGCCTTTGAGCAACAGTACCTGCATAAGTTGTTAAAAATGACTGATGGTAACGTAACACGCGCTGCAGAATTAGCTGGGCGAAATCGCACAGACATGCATAAACTGATGAAAAAGCACGACTTAGATGCTGCAAACTTTAGAGCCTAGTCACGACTGTTTTATGCGCAATCAAAACAAGCTATCTTGTTCGGGTTGCGCCTTGATGGCTAAGTCAGGCAGTACCGAAAGTGGTGTTATATTGTTGTATAAATCAATAAATTGCTGTGCTAGCCATGGTGCATCTTTATTGTCTGGCCGGTGGCAGAAAAAATAAATGTCTTTGCCTTCTTGCTGCCATTGTATGGCCTTACTCACCCATGGCGTTAGGCAACGAATATTGTCAACATCGTTATCGTTGCCCACAAATCGCACCATAGGGCACTCACCTGTTGCTATTACATTTACCGGAACGCGTGGCTTTTTCCCTCTCACTTCGTTGAGCATGGCGCTATCACCGTCTCCGGTGAACAAAGCACGGGTATCCATGATTATTCGATTCGCACAGTGGCGCATAAGAAGTTGATTTAGCGCTTTTTCTTCATCGCCTTTGGCAAAAAATGAAAGATGGCGAACTTCAACGCCTACAGGCACCCATTCAGGAAGTGATAGTAAAAACTGGTCAAGCACATCAAGTTTATCTGGTCCAAATGAAGCAGGTAATTGCAACATCATCATGCCCAGTTTGTCTTTTAACGGCTCGAGAAGCTTCAGCTGCAATGCCACCTCATCATCACAGTGTTGAAGCTGATGTAAATGTGAAATATTTTGATGAAATTTAAAGGTAAAGCGAAAGTTCGCACCCACTGCATCGCGCCACCTAAGTACCGCATCTTCATGCGGCAGCGCGTAAAATGTTGTATTACCTTCTACGGTATTACATTCTTTTGCGTAAACCTCTAACTGGCTATCGGTTTTGACAGAGTTAGCAAACCACGTCTTCGGCCAATGGCTATGTTGCCACATGGGTAAGCCGATATAGATTTTTCCGTGAGATATAGCCGATTTGTGCATATTTGTCATTGGGCTTTAGGATGCATTTGTTTATACTATGC
>CAYVST010000072.1:0-18542 GCA_964454185.1 uncultured Alteromonas sp. | reverse complement strand
CTGACATGCAGGCACTACGCGATATCCCTCAGGCAAAACTGAGCGCAGAAGAACAGGCATTCATGGACGGCCCAGTAGCTGAACTACTGGACATGGTCGATGATTTCGAATTAGGCAACGGTAAGCACATTCCTCAGGAAATCCTAGATTTCCTAGGCAAGAACCGTTTCTTTTCAATGATTATTCCAAAGAAATTTGGTGGTCTTGAGTTCAGCCCATATGCAAATTCAACAATCGTTGCAACGATTGCGGCAAAAAGCGGCGCAATTGCAGTAACCGTAATGGTGCCTAACTCGTTAGGTCCAGGTGAACTGTTAATGCACTATGGTACAACAGACCAACAAGACTACTGGCTACCACGCCTAGCAGATGGTCGTGATATTCCATGTTTTGCGCTAACCAGTCCAGAGGCTGGTTCAGACGCAGGTGCAATCCCTGACGCTGCTATCGTTACTAAAGGTCAATACAACGGCGAAGAAGTACTTGGCCTTCGCGTAAGTTGGGACAAACGCTATATTACGCTTGCACCGATTGCGACTGTACTTGGTTTGGCATTTAAAGTGTTTGACCCAGACCAACTACTTGGTGACAAGCTAGAGCTTGGTATTACTTGTGCTCTTCTACCTAAGTCACACCCAGGTGTTGAACTAGGTAACCGTCACGACCCTATGGGTGTCCGTTTCTATAACGGTACTACTCGTGGTAATGACGTGTTTATTCCAATGGACTTTATTATCGGTGGTCAAAAGAACATCGGTCGCGGTTGGCAGATGCTAGTAAGCTGTCTAGGTGCAGGTCGCGGTATTTCACTCCCAGCAATGGGCGTAGCAACGGCACAGTCAGCATTTAAAGGCACGGTCGAATATTCATTTGTACGTGAGCAATTCGGTCTTCCAATTGGTCGCTTCGAAGGTATTCAAGAGAATATTGCTGACATTGCAGGTAAGACGTTCTTGCTAGAGGCAATGCGTGTTCTTACCACAGAAGGTCTAGGTCTTGGCGTTAAGCCTTCGGTGGTTACTGCAATTGCAAAGTATCACATGACTGAGCTTGGTCGCGATGTAATGAACTCTGCAATGGATATCCAGGCGGGTAAAGCAATTCAGCGCGGTCCTCAAAATACACTAGCGGGTGGTTATGCTGCACTTCCTATCGCTATTACGGTGGAAGGTGCAAATATCCTAACGCGCAACCTTATGATCTTTGGTCAAGGTGCAATGCGCTGTCACCCTTACCTGAAAGATATGGTTGACCTAATCCACAGCAACGAAAGTTCTGCGGACAAAGAGTTCAACAAAGTGCTTCGCAAGACTGTAGGTTTCAGCGTGAAGAACGCGTTCCGCAGTTTCGGTAAGGCATACCTACCGTTCCTGCGCGGCAGCGAGTCTGCTCTTCCAGAAGTACGTAAGTACGAGAAACGCGTTAACAGTATCTCTGCGAAATTAGCGCCTTTGGCAGATTTATCGCTAGCGGTACTTGGCGGTGATTTGAAGAAAGCGGAACTTCTTTCTGCACGTTTAGGTGACGTGATGAGCTACCTATACGGTGCCATGGCTGCAATCCGTTTCTACGAGCAGCGCATTGAAGATAGAAAACTTGCACTACCGTACTTTGAGTATGCGATGCAGTGGTCACTACAGCAGGCTGATCAGGCAATTGTTAATTTCATCAACAATTTCCCTAACACAGCGACACGTGGCCTTATGCGTGTACTGACCAACACCTACTCTAACAGTGTTGCGGGTATCAGTGATGACCTAGTGCGCGAATTGTCTCTTGCATCAATGCAAGACAACAGCGTAAAAGCCCAGCTGACGCACCTAGTACGTGTAAGCCCAGGTGATGGTAACGACATTAATGAGCAAGCATTTAAAGCGAAGCATGCTGTGGCTCACCTTCTTGGCAAAGTACAAAAAGCACTACGCAAAGAGCCTGTTGTACCATTTATTTCTTTTGAGCATGCACTTAACAAACTTCAAGAGAAAGGTGTGGTTAATGCAGATGAGGCAGCTAAGCTTCATGACTACAACGAAAAGCGTAAGCTTGCTGTACGTGTAGATGAATACACATTTGATATGGAACTTGTTCCAGCATCGCAAACGCTGAAAGCGGTCGATGGTGGTCAAAACGCAGCATAGCACTCAATGCTAAGTATAAGCCCTGGCTTACGCCGGGGCTTTTTTTTGGAGACAACTTTTCCAACCGTCTTACCGCATTCTACTTGGACACTGCCTTCATCCTTGACTACGCTTACGTTTTACGTATTTTTCTTTTTTCAGGGAAGTAATCATGAAGCATACGTGGCGCGCGTTCTCATTGATTGTTCTGTACCACATGTCTTTTCCCCTTGTTGCCAATGATGATGAAGCGCGCTTTATTATTGGCTATGTCAGTCATCCACGAGTAATTCAGTTCTACAAACCATTTATGGAGAGTGTGTATGCCGATATTGGCATCAACGTTGAATTCGTTGAAGTAGGCGGAGAACGAGGGTTGCGCCTCCTTGATGAAGGAATGACAGACGCAGATGTTATACGTTATGACGTGGTTTCCACTGCCTCAAACAATATTGTTGCTATTGAGCCGCCATTTGCAGAGGGCGCCTCTTTTCTGCTGTGTATTCGTAACGCTAGATGCGAAAAAGACGTTATTTACCAACCAAGCACCGCCATAGCAGTGACCACACGTTTCTTTTCAAACGTGGGAAAACCCAAAGCCAGTATTACGGCCAATATTTTTGAATTTGATGATTTCAATCACGTGCTAGAACTTCTAATTAACGGGCGGTTTGATTACGCAATTCTTCCTAGCGACTTTACGCAAAACAGTATTTTTGAAAAGCAAGGCATTGAATTTGTGCCTATTGTTGAGCATAGGCTGGTGCATGTCATAAACAAAAAGCACACTTATTTGTACAGTGCGCTTTCGAATGCAATTTCAAATAGGTTAGCTATATCTGAAGTCGAGCATCAAAAAACGCCCGCTAAAAGCGGGCGATAGGTTGTGGGTTAGTCAAACATATATTTGAGTGAAAGTACCGTAGTACGGCCGTTTAACGGTCTGGCTCTTACGTAACTGCCAACAGCCGCAGACCCTTCTTCAGACTCTGTGATAATAAACTCGTCGGTCGCATTGTTCACGTTAAGAGAAACTGAGAACTGATCGTTAACCCAATATGTCGCAAAAAGGTTGACCAGGTTATATGCTTCCTGCTCAAGGTCGTTATTGTCCTGTACGTAGTAATCTGTAGAACCTTGAATTGACGCGCCAACCGACCAGTTGTCTGTTACATATTCAGGCGTGACCGTCCATATAAAATCAGCTTGACGGCGCGGCGTGTTGCCAACAAGCGCAGGGTTATTAACGTCTCTACTAATTTCAGCATCAGTCCACGTAACATTACCTGACACAACAAAGTTATCAGTAGCATTCCAACGTCCCTCAAGCTCTAGGCCTGTAGCTTCGTACTCTCGCATAAACGTTAGGCCACTGGTCACCTCTGCCTGCGTATCCTCTGTTACGGTGTCAAACAAGGTCGCATTTACCATTAGATCTTTGGTGCCATACTTGTAACCAATTTCTAACTGCTTGGTAGTATCGTAGCCCGATGTTGTGCTGGTTAAACTACCATCAGTGTTAAGCGTTCCACCTATTTGTAGCAGACGGTCTGCGATAGCTCGACCGCCTTTTGAATAACGTGCAAAGAAAGTCTGACTATCGCTTAGCAAGTACGACCCACCCAATGAATAAGACGTATTGTTTGCTGTATAGTCGACGATTTGAGACGATGCGCCTGCTCTATTTAAATTAATAACACCACCGCGAATAAAGCCGCTATTTGTCGCAGACGCATCCTCAATTTGCTCAATAACACCATTTCCGTTTAGGTCAAAGTCGGTATTGCCACCGCAGCATGAGCTGATTAATTCGCCAGACGCTTCTGTTGTGTCGTGACGTACTGAAGCGTCGATAATAATATTGTCAGACAGCTCAAAACCAACGTTCATGTACGGCGCTTTTGTGACGTAGTTTAGGTCCCATTCCCAAGACAAGAAACTTGCCGACAGTAAACCATTAGATACAAGTTCAACACCATCAGCATCGGTTATATTCAACAACTGAGAGTTGTCACCATCAAGCGTTTGAATGAACGTCTGCCAGCTAGACCAGCTCGTTGCGATATCCTGATTTGAGTAGTAATAACCTACGGTTAGGTTAACCCCGTTGTCGAACTCTTTGCGCAAGCTGAAATCGTTAATCATATTGCCTAGGTCATTGATGCGCGTGTCAAACTGCAAATTAGTGAAAGCCTGACCCGTATAGGTGTCACCTTCACCCGGGCCGTTAGCGAGGGTTACAGTCGTGCTATCGCAGTTCAGTGCATTTCCATCGCCATCTGTCGCGCCAGCACAAAGCGCTGAGGCGAAGTTAGAAACATCTCCAGGGCCTGCAGGGAAGCCATCTGTAAAAGGGGCAATAAAACCACCGGATACATCTGATATGCGAAACTTATTCAATAAATAAAGGTTATCCGCAACTTCTAAATCAACTTCTACGCCAAACGAACTCACTTTTGACTCAATACCATCACGCACGTCGCGGTTTTCAGGATTACCAAAGCTATCAAACGTTGAGATATTAGTGTTATAAACTGAATTCAATGCCTGCGAGCTAGCATCATAGCCTGGTACAGGGCCATACTCACCGCCGCCTTTTACCAATACTGGCGATGGTAGATAAGTGGACACTTTGTCATCTAAGTTTTTGTAGTAGAAACGAATGTGTCCGTTGTCTAGCATTTTAGTCAAATTGAATTTGACCTGCCCACCCTGATCGCCGTTATACCCGGTTTCTCGGGGACCTTCACCGCCGCGAGCAAAACCAGCGATGTGATAGTACATATCGTCACTGATCTCTCCGCCATAGCGAAAATCTAAACGAAACTCGTCATAATCCACACCAAAAGAGGTGCCTATTGCTCCACCCCCTACTTCACCCGTGTTACTGATCATGTTAATTACGCCACCCGGGGAGTTGCTCGCGAAAGTGGAAGCAGAACCACCACGTACGGCTTCAACATTAGCAACCGACCAATCGTAACGAATGAAATTGTCAGCGTTGCCAAAGTTGATATCACCATACTCTAGGACAGGAAGTCCGTCTTCGTGGATTTGGAGAAATTTCGACCCGCCCGTTGCTAGGGGTATACCGCGAATAGTAATGTTTGCATTACCACCGCCCCCTGAGGACTCAGCGCGAATTCCAGGTAAAGCTCGAAAAACTTCAGCCGTTGAACGAGGCGCAAGCTTAATAATATCGTCCTCATCAAAAGCACTAACAGAGACACTCGCTTCTTGCATGGTCGTGCCGCCTGGTGTCGCTGTAACCACAATCTGCTCGTATTTTTCTTTATTACCAGGTTCTTCTGATGCTGTATCTTGCGCGATAGCAGCACCGGAAAGTGCGGCACATACTGCTAGTGTAAGTGCATTTAATGTGTGTTGTTTTTTCATGTTGTCTCCAGCGACGACCCAAGGTGCCATTTATTGATGTTGTTAATATCTAGCGCTTACTTGCGATTACTTAATCGTTTAAGAATTTAAACCATGAACACCAACTTGTAAACATCTTGTGAAGTAAAAAACACTAAAAGAACATTTAAAAACTTGAATTTTACCGAGATTTAACAGAGCTCAGACGCTATAAATAAGAATAGAAAAAGGAAGACGCAGAACATAAACGATTAAAAAAAGAATCGTTACAACCGCAAAATATGTTATCCAAAGTAAGTTGCCCTAGAAAAGACCAGCCAAAAAACGGTGATTTATTACAGCAATATCACCTTACATGTCGCTGGTATAAATTTACTCTGCTAACCTTATGAGGTATACAGAATATATGCGCACTACATGCCGTAGTGTTGAGAACAGTCAACAGCGTTTGAAGAGGTTTCAAACGCATAATAATTTAATGACAAAGTAGACTGGATAAATCAGCCATTGCAATTTGAAAATAACCCTATATCTGCAACAGAAATAAAGCGCGATAAAGCTAACATGCTAGTTGGCAATAGCTTTGTCGGTCTGTTAATGACAATTTTTGCATTCTCAGGCCTCGTCTTTTTCTTTGATAGCGACATTGACACTAGTTTTGCAATGAAATGGCAAGTCTGGCTCGCGATGATGGTCGTGTGTATTTTTCGTTTTGTCGATGCTTGCTATTGGCGCCTACATCTCTCAGACAAGGCTTTTGAGCCAGATGCTGTGCTAAAACGATTTGCCCTTGGTGTTTGTGCAACTGCGAGTGTATGGGCAGCCTACTCTGTTGTATTTTACGCTTCCATGAGCACTGTAGAAATGGCAGCAACCATGGTTGTGTTGTCAGCTATGTCGGGGGGGGCTGGTACCGTACTATCTCCTAGTAAGCGGCTTGTGTCGTTTTACTGTACCGCCTTACTTGTCCCCATGTCGCTGTGTGCCCTGTTAGATGAATCTGGCGAATTTTTTATTTTAGGTGTGCTTGGTCTGGTATTTTGGGTTGGTATTTTTTTAAGTTCATCTCGCTACAACAGTTTCTTTGTCAACACGCTCTATCTGAAATCAAACAATGAAAAACTGCTTGAACAGATGCGCATTGAACGCACAGAAACAGATAAAGTTAATCAGCTGCTCATAGCTACCAACGAAAAACTAGATGCGTCTAACGCCAATTTAGAAGAAGAAGTTGAGCGCAGAACAGAAGATCTGTTCAGATTGTCTAATCGCGATCCGCTTACGAATTTGCTAAATAGAAATGGTTTTTTGAAACACTTAAATGGCTTACTAGACACCACCAATGTTTTACAAAACTCATTGGCTATTTTGTTTATCGATCTAGACGGATTTAAGCAAGTAAATGATAGTTTAGGGCACAAGATTGGCGATATTGTGCTGGCGGAAATCGCATCTCGTCTTCAAAAGTACAGCGAGAAAAACCACCTTGCTCGTTGGGGTGGCGACGAATTTGTTGCTGTAATCCCTTATGCCACTGTTGATACAGCCAAAGCCGTTGCACATGCGATGCGAAGCGGAGTGACAATCCCCATTGTAGCTGATGACAATCAAGTGACTTTGGATGCTACTATTGGCATTGCTATGTATCCAGAGCACGGAAATAGTGCGGTAGATCTGATACAGCAAGCTGACCTCACTATGTACGACCAAAAGCGAAAGCAACGCGGTTCAGTAGGCGTGTTCAATGAATTGCTACATGCTGAAATCAAGCGCGACCAACGACTCTGTGAACGTTTACGATGTGCTATTGATGAGGGGGAACTTTGCCTGTTCTACCAACCTATCATTGACGTCAAAACCAATTCAGTATCGTCAGTTGAAGCCCTGCTACGTTGGACATGTGACGATGAGATGATAACGCCTGATGTATTTATTCCACTGGCTGAAAGAAGCGGCTTAATGCCTGAAATTGGCGCATGGGTATTAAACCGTGCACTCATTGACTTATCGCATTGGCAGTTTGCAAATAAACTCTGTATGTCAGTCAACCTATCCATTACACAGCTCCTAGACGATGGCTTTGTAAAGGTGCTAGATAGCGCACTAAAAACCACTGCGGTAGAACCTAGGCGTTTGTTTCTTGAGGTGACTGAAAGTGTTTTTGCAAATAACGCCGAACTAGTGACCCAACGACTCTATGACCTAGTAAACCGCGGGGTAAAAATTTCAATTGATGATTTCGGGACGGGTTATTCGTCGTTACATCGACTTCAGTCTATCCCTTTTGATTTTATAAAGATTGATCGCTCTTTTGTACAGAATACATCGGAAGAGAGTGATACCATTATAAGAGCGACACTGTTGATGGCACGAGAGTTTCGTTGTAAGACGATTGCCGAGGGTATTGAAACCGATGCCCAGCGAATTCATCTATCTGAATTAGGCAGCGATTACTTGCAGGGTTATTTCTATGCGAAGCCTATGAGTGCCAACGACTTTATCTCTTGGTATAACAAAAATTATTAGAGCCCCCCGAGCATGGCACAACTTTATTTTTATTATTCTGCAATGAATGCAGGAAAATCGACCTCTCTTCTCCAATCTGCATACAATTACCGTGAACGCGGAATGCACTCCATTATTTATACGGCAGCCCTCGATGATAGATATGGGGTGGGTAAGGTTACATCTCGCATTGGGTTACAAGCGGATGCACAGCTTTATGCAAAAGGCGACGATCTGTTCGCATCAATCAACAATGACCATAGTAAGCAGAAGCTTGATTGTGTATTTATCGATGAAGCACAGTTTTTAACCAAGGAGCAAGTTAGGCAACTTGTTGATGTGGTCGATGAATTAAAAATACCAGTGCTTGCCTACGGGTTGCGTACAGACTTTCTTGGTGAAACATTTGAAGGAAGCCACTATCTTCTCGCATGGGCTGACAAGCTGTCAGAGCTGAAAACTGTGTGCCACTGCGGCCGAAAAGCTAGCTTTGTTGTACGTTTGGATGAAAATGGAAAGGCTGTTAAAGGTGGCGATCAGGTTCAAATTGGTGGCAATGACACGTACGAATCTATGTGTAGAAAACACTTCAAAGCTCTCGTATGGGACTAACTCATCACTGAGTTTTCGCAATAAAAAGCACAAAGAAAGCAGTAACCAATAGCGATGAGGTGCTGCTTTTTTTTGAGGTTGTACTCGCCTTACACCTTGCCTTTCCGTACCCGCCATTTCCTAGTTTTACTTGCTGACCAAGCCGGTCGACCTTTTATCCAAAATGCATTAAGAAAAAACTATATATGGCTTTTTTTTGGCTATTTTAAATACACCACACAAAACTTAATCAATTAAGAAGACGCTTGCAAACGGTGAATCTTCAAACTATTGTTAATTTTATGTAACAACAAGAATAACCTCTACTTTCTCAGCAAGGTCACGTATATGAAGCACACAGGAAACTTCAAGCCTGCAATGGTTGCAATAGCAATTGCCGCAGCACTCAATAGTCATGTTACTCAAGCGCAAGAAACGCCCGATGAAGATAACTTAGAAGTCATTCAAGTATCGGGGATTCGAGGCTCTTTAATGCGAGCACAAGCCGTAAAAATGGACAATGATTCTATTGTTGAGGCACTGTCTGCAGAAGATATTGGTAAGCTACCAGACTCGTCTATTGCTGAGTCGCTTGCGCGACTACCTGGTTTATCTGGTGAGCGCGTGGGTGGTCGTACATCAGGCATTTCAGTGCGTGGTTTTAAGGAAGACTTTACCGGGACTTCACTGAACGGTCGAGAGCTTATAGGAATCGGTGATAACAGAGGCGTTGAATACGACCTCTATCCAGCTGAAATCATGACAGGCGCTACCATTTACAAAACATCAGATGCCACACTGCTGGTCCAAGGTATAGGCGGTACGGTAGACCTACAGACGGTTAGGCCGCTTTCAGCACAAGAGACCTTAACGGTAACCGGCGTATATGAACTGGGCGGCAATGATTCAGACAATCCAGAATTTGATAACACAGGCAATCGCTTTGCGCTTTCTTTCGTAGAGAAATTTGCCGACGACACGATTGGTTTAGCACTCGCTATTGCCTCAACGGAATCGCCGCGAAACGAGAGAAAATATGGCGTTTGGGGCTATGGCGAAAACGATGACGGGCAGGTTCTACCCTTCGGACTAGACACTCAGGCAATAAGCCGTGTGCTGGAACGCGACACCATATCAGCCATATTACAATGGCGTCCTACCGACAGACTCGATATCGTTTTCGATGCTCTTGATATCGATTATTCAGACTCAGGTGTCATTCGGGGTTTCATAGAGCCTTTTGCCGCAGCCAATGTGCAAGGCAGCGGTGTAAACAACACAGGTACTCAAATCAACGCAAACCCAGTGTTGCGTACTGACCCAGCGCAAAAAGACGGAGAGCTACAAACCTTTGGCTTAAACATAAGATACGATATTAATGATGAGTGGTCTTTGAAGGTTGATATTGCCGATAGCGAATCAACTAAACGAGACCTGCGCGGCGAATCATACGCCGGGCTTGCTCGTTCGGGCGCGTTAAATAATGATCAATTGGGTTCGCGGCAGTTTCAAATGAGCGCCGACGGTATCTTTTTTACTGACAGTTCAGGGCTTGATGCATTTGCAGACCCGGCATTACTTCAGCTTGCAGGCCCTCAAGTGTGGGGCGGTGGTATGGCAAACATTGCTGACCAATTTGCTACTGACGTGTTGCAAGCAAATGGGCAACCATACAGCTATTTTAATGCTCAAGACGGTTTCTTAAATTTCGCGGATTTTAAAGAGGAACTGACAACGGCGCGGGTGGAAGTTACGGGTTACATCGATTGGAGTATTTTTAATACGTTTACCGCTGGCGTGAATTATAGCGATCGCTTTAAATCAAAAGACAACAAAGGCTTTTTCGCTACCGCGTCTTCTTATCCATTCTCCGAGTCAATACCTTCACAATACCTCTACAATGGACTGGCAGATTTGTCGTGGGCTGGCCTTGGGCAAGTGGTTGCTTACGACGGTTTTGCACCCTATAACGACGGCGAATATACACTAAACGATGCAGGCCTACTCGAGCCTGACCGTTTAGGCGATACCTTCACTGTTGATGAGGAAGTTACTACCTTCTATGCCCAACTTGATTTTGAAACAGAAATCAGTGGGTTTAACGTTAAGGGAAATGTCGGAGCACAATATATTCAAACCGACCAAAGCTCTTCGGGTTTTATTGGGATAGTAGGCGAGAATTTCGCCGTTTGCGACGATGACGGTAATCAGGTTGTTGATGCAGATTGTGTTGTAGTCGAGGGTGACGATTACAACCATTTTCTTCCTAGTCTCAATCTGAGTGTTGAACTAACTGAAAATCGCTATTTGCGGTTTGGTGCGTCAAAAACCATAAGCAGAGCTCGTATTGACCAAATGAAAGCATCGGGCTTTGTCAAATTCGACCAAAACATCGAACTCATAGCAACACCCAATACACAGGCGGCTGTTGAACAATACGGCTCGCCGTGGTCCAAATTTACCGGAAACCCTACCCTTCAGCCTCTTGAAGCCAATAACTTTGATTTATCCTTTGAAAATTACTTTGAAGATGAAGGCTATGTCTCTATTGCGCTATTTTACAAAGACTTGGTCAATTGGACGCGTGATGGCAACCAGTTAATTGATTTTACCAACGACGAAACGAACGGTGGTGCAAACTACTTCATACCTGGTTTTCATGACCGTATCATTGACGTAGATGGTAATTACGGGCCCGAAGATACCCCCTATCAAGCCGGAGACTTAGTTACACCTCCTGACTTCGGTTTTTATTCATTCTTCGAAGATGGCTTAACAGGAAGTATGAAAGGTGTTGAACTAACCGCAAACATTCCACTGCGCATTGTCAGTAACGTTTTAGATGGGTTTGGTGTTGCCGCATCAGCAACCATTCTCGATGCAGAGCTGGAGGACGGTACTGCCATTCCTGGCCAATCAGACAATACCTATAGCGTGACTGCCTACTATGAAATGAATGGGTTCGAATTTAGGGTTGCCGCGACGGACAGGTCTGAATTTTTAACCTACCAACGAGGAGGTTCAAACAGAATAGAAGCGGCAACACGAGATGCAGTAACACAAGTGGATGCGCAAATAAGCTACGATTTTGCACAAAGCGGCATTGAATATTTAGAGGGATTACGTATTGCTCTTCAAGGTGTGAATTTAACGGATGAAAAAGAAGAAACCATCGATAGCAATGGCATTGTAACTCTACGTAGAGAGTTTGGACCATCCTATATGCTTAACGTGAACTACTCTTTCTATTAATGTAAAAGAGTAGTTTAGCCTAGTTGTTCGCAGCGCCATCATTCACGGCGCTGCGTTTGATAGGCTCTTCACGCTAACAGTTATACCGTTTCCCCTTTCCTTACCTCAAACGGCAGCACGGCTTTGTCTTGTATTTGTTCAAGTAGCGCTGTGGCGGCCTCAACCCCTTTTTGAGTACTTGATTGGCATACTGTGGTTAAGCGCGGGCGTACTCTGTCGGCTTCCTCAATACCATCAAACCCAGTAATTTTAAGCTCTTCAGGCACTTTTATCCCCATATCTAGCGCTAACTGTAGTAACTCTAAAGCGATAATATCACTCATACACAGAACAGTGTTTGGGCGGGGAGAACTGGTCAATACTTCACGGGCTGCTTGGCGCGCGAAACTGCGATCACTTTCTGGTAGATGCCAAATTTTTTCATTGTTGATAGCAATGTGCTTTTCGCTTATGGCACGAATATAACCATCTAGTCGCCGATGTGATATCGAAGTGTCTACATCAATTAATGGGTTGTCATAAATGCGACACGTTGAGGGCGAGTCAATAAGACGAAGGCCTAATATAGCTACGTTGTCTCCTTCATCTAGAGCGAAACGCGCTACTTGATAAGCTGCGTCTTCATTATCAATGTTAATTGAAGGGGTATTTTCAATGTCAAAATCGACCGTAACAACGGGTTTCACCGACGTGGATAACTCATCAACGAGTTGGGTATTTCTCGGTGCGCCGTAGCATATAAAGCCATCAACAAAATCAACAACATCGAGAATACTCTTAGAATCACCAGCGTAAAGCAAAAGGTGTTTTCCTTGCTCCCTTAGCGCCGTAGACACCCCTTTAATGAAAGTGCTCGCAACTGGGTCGCTCACCATGTATGAAATACTGTCAGCGAGCACCAATGCCACGATGTTTGAGGTTCCCTTGCGCAAAATTTGAGCCGCTTTATTTGGCCCGCTGTAGCCAATTTTTTTACACTGCTCGAGGATTTCTTCTCGTTTTGCTTTAGAGAGTTGGTCAGGTCTGTTAAACGCATTGGAAATGGTCGCTGTAGACACACCAAGTTGTAGAGCGACATCTTTGAGGGTTAATTTGCTTTTATTCATTATTATCAGCTCTTATCACGCAGCACTTAGAGCTTGTTTGTCATTGCCGCAAAGGGCCACAAGCTCATGTCTTCGTGTAATGTTACTTCATAAGAACTATAACACTAACTTAAACGTTTAACCCATGTATTTTATTAGGACAGAGTATGGGCCCTCGGTGTGTAGAACATGAAACTCGACCGCACTTAAATACAAAGCCTTATCGTGTTCCAAATATTTTGTCACCTGCATCACCTAGGCCGGGCAAAATATAGCCTTTTTCGTTTAATCGCTCATCGATAGCAGCAGTAAAAATATCGACATCGGGATGGGCATCTACCACCGCTCGAATCCCCTCTGGGGCCGCAACTAAGAACAGGCCCATAATCTTTGTACAGCCCTTTTTCTTTAATAAATCAATGGTAGCAATCAGTGTTCCACCTGTTGCCAGCATAGGGTCTACAATCAGTGCTGTACGCTCATCAATGTTTTTCACAACCTTATCAAAATAGGCCACTGGCTGAAGCGTCTCTTCATCACGGTAAAGTCCAACTACGCTGATCTTGGCATTTGGAATAAGCTCTAATACACCGTCGAGCATACCTAAACCGGCCCGCAAAATCGGCACGATAGTAATTTTTTTACCTTTAATTTGTCTAACTTCTACTTCATCGCCAGACCAACTTCTTATCTTTGCCCTTTCAGTAGGTAGTGTTCTGGTTGCTTCGTACGTCAACAGGTTTCCCACTTCTGACGCTAGCTCTCGAAAGTCTTTGCTACTTATTTTAGCATTTCGCATCAGACCTAATTTATGCGCAATCAGCGGATGTGTAATTTCATGAACAGCCATCATCAAACTCCAATTTCTTCAATTAATGCCTATAGTAGCGCAGAAAACGCATGAAGAAAGTGATTGCCTGCAAATATTGATGGATTACCCCATCTGAACGGTAGCGCCGTCTGGCATGGTTACTTCTATTTTTACATTACCGCCGACCGCTGCAAGGTATGCTGCCGCACGCTGAAGAGAAACGTCTTGTATGCGCTTAGACTCTAATTTGCTAACTCCAGATGCTGTCACAGATAATGCCATAGCAACGACTTCTTGCTTAACCCTATGCTGCTTTCGTATATCGCCTAATGTAAGTTCTTTCATTGTTTTTTACCGAGAATAGCGGGCATTAAAAAAGCCCAGATGGTGTTTACCTTCTGGGCTTTTGCAAAACGTTCTATCTGCGTGCCCAGAAGCCAGTAGCTGCCCCTGAACACCGATGGTCAGGTGCAATCAGTCATTAAAATTATAAAAGTAGATTGAAAAAACGTTTCGCATAGTAATTCTCTTTTTCACAAAATGAATAACAAAATAAATAGCTAAGTGCTGACATCAGTCACACTTGACGACGTCATTTATCCTTTACCATACCACCAAAATTAGCAATAGCAACGACTTTCCAAAACGGAAAGTCCCGTGAACCACTATTGAACATCATGCTGATTTATTGTTGTAGCAGCACGCTGGCCTACATTCACCACTTTTAAACGTTGCAAGAACGCTGGTACATCCAAACTACCTTCGCACGGTGCCCACTCAGCAAACCCTTTATCATCAGTTACTTCATAAGGGCCTTGCTTCACTTCCATAAATACCACAGGGGCTTCACAAACCGTTGCATGCCAAACATTGGGAGGAATCTCGATACCTTTGCAATCACCATTGGCATTCAATACCACACGTTTGGTGACGCTACTATCGTCGTCAAAGAAAATAAGTGTAAGTTCACCCTCTAACACCATAAAGAACTCCCACTTGTGAGCTTGAACGTGGCGATGCGGGCGTACATAAGAGTCAGGCATCATAGCGATAAACAAACGCTGCACGACATCTTCATAAGAGCCATGAACGTTTAAATTTGCACGACGCCTTTCACTCTGTTCGGCTTTGCTGAGTAACGCATCAAAGGTGTGTTTGTCAAAGTATTTTATGGTGTCCATGGCTTTTCCCTTAATGCGTTATGCCCTTGTTATCGTCGCGCTTTTTTCATTCTACGACTTTGTTCCTGACGCTTTTCTTCGCGCTTTTCTTTGCGATCTTTCTTATCCGGCGTTAACGACCCTGTTTTGAATTTTTGTTTGCGCTTAGCTTTCGCTTCCGCTTTTTTCGCAGCCGCCAACGCCATTTCTTCTTTTTCTTTTTCCAACATTTCTGGCGTTTCTAGAGTTATCCGCCCTAGTTTGCCAGACTGGAGTTCTTTCAACAGAATTTCACAGATTTTATGAAGATTAACTCGACCACCTGCCTGAATGGCGCCGCGATTTTTGGCAGCAGCTTCCAAAAACTCGAGTTCCGTTTCTGGCAGCTCATCGAGTTTGTAGCGCTCTTTCATTATTTCAGGATAGGCTTTAATCAGATAATCAGCAGCAAAAAAGCCGACATCATCATATTCCATCGCGGTATTTTTAACCGCACCCGACGACGCAAGACGATAAATTGAATGCGGGTTTTCAAGCTTCGGCCACAGTACGCCAGGGGTGTCAAACAAGATGATTCCACTGCCAAGATTTATACGCTGCTGACTCTTAGTCACTGCCGGTTCGTTACCCGTTTTTGCAATAATGCGCTCTGCCAGAATATTGATTAGCGTCGACTTTCCCACATTCGGTATACCGGTAATCATGGCTTTAATCGCTTTGGGCTGCGCGTCTTTTTGCGCACAAATGCTTCGGATAAGCTGCATAATTTGCTTACTGTTACCCGGGTTATCGCTAGACGTGGTTATCGTTTTTACGCCGCGCTCTTTCTCCAAGCTCTCTTGCCAACGTGCCGTAATTTCTGGGTCAGCCAAATCATACTTATTAAGAATTTTAATACACGGTTTATCGCCGCGAATTTTCGCAATTTCTGGGTTCTCACTTGAATAAGGAATGCGTGCGTCAAGCACCTCAATAAGAATGTCGACTTGACTTAAGGACTCTTTAATCTCTTTGAGGGCTTTGTGCATATGCCCTGGGAACCATTGTAATGCCACAGTTTAATCCTGTATTTTGCGAATATAAATCGAAGTGTTTAACACGAGTTAGCGTGAAAGCTCATAAGCACACATGTTCACGGCGCTGGCTAAGTTAAGTGAATCAATACTGCCATTGCCAGGTATGGTGTAAGCCTTGGCGTTTAATTCAGTCAATACATCGGTGGGCACACCACGCGCCTCATTCCCGAATAAATAACATTGATGCTGTCTAAACGTTGGCGACTTTACTTCTTCACCCTTCATATCGAGATAGGCAAACCGTTGAAACCTTTGATTTAAAGACGCAAGCGGCACGTTGAGTTCCATGTTGACATGAAATATTGCCCCCATGCTAGACCTAACGACTTTAGAATTGTAGGGATCAACACTATTAGGGCTCATCAATAGCGTAAAATCACCAAACCACGCTAGCGTTCTTAAAATAGTGCCAAGGTTACCTGGGTCTTGCGTCTCATAAAGATAGACATACACTCTGTCTGATCGCATTGGTACATCAGAAGAACTAGCCCCGTCTTGAGTTAAAGGCACTCGCGCGATAATACCTTGGGGTGTTTTAGTATCACTTAACGATGCCATCTGTTGTTCAGATAGCACGTCAACACGACACGGTTGAGACAGCTTTTCGTCTAACCACGTTGCATATTGCTGTGTCACGTAGAAGGTTATGTTGTTCAGGCTCAATGTTTCGGGGCGTTTCGCAACGGCTTTTAATAGCTCTAATACTAAATGCTCTCCCTCAACCAAGTAATAACCGAATTGCGATCGGTATTTCTTTTGATGAAGCTTTTTTACATCACTGAGTTTCATTAAACCTGCCTTTGTGTCAATTGCGGCGCAAGTGTAAGGCAACCATCCGAAAACTCAAGTGATGCTTTACAATGAAGCCGTCTTGCAACCTATGACTACACTAGCGCACTGCGCGTACGTCAGCTATACGCTGAGGCAAGGTGAAAGCACTTTTACCAAATGCTAACGCATAGCCTAGCCCTTCATTATCAAGTACATGACCAGGTAAATAGAATTTTCTTACACTTTGAACTGTGGCAAGTGCTGCATCAACTCTTACCCACTCACCGTCAATGAACAATTCATTCCACGCATGGCCATAAGCTTCAATCGCCTCTGCACTCTCCACAATGACAGTTCCAACGACAACGCGCGATGGCGTACCCAGCGCTCGCGCAAGTGCTGTTGTTAGTACAGCAAATTCCGTGCAATCACCGCTTTTTGTAGTGGCCACGGTTGATGCAAAAGCAAAATCATGGATATAAGTCGGTTCAGTAATATAGCCAGATACAAAGCCTTCTAACGCATCACCTATCGGCAGTGTCGGTGATGCTCCATATTGTTGCTTGAACTGCTCCAGTACCGTTTGTACCTGAGGTTCGTCGTAATCGATAACAAAGCTACTTTTACGATATTGGTCAATAACACTGGCAATTGAACGGTATTCCTCTTTAAGGGCGATGGTGAGCGTATTTTGTGTCACCTTATTAACGCTCACGCCCTCCCACTCTCGTAACAGCTCGCGATATTTTTGCGGTGTGTCTACCGTCACTTCAAATTCAATGACTTCCCCTAGTGGCAGTGCCTGCTCCGCTTGACGGGTTATTGATATTTGCGCAAAGGTGGGCGCACTTTGTCCGAAGGAAAAGTGCGTCACTAAGCATAAAGCTAACGAAAGAAAGAGCCTCATAACGCGGTAGGCTTTCCGGTTACATAAAGCGGTGCCATTTTCATCGACACTGGCCCCATGCTCATGGTGGCAGATTGCATAACAAGGTCTTCATTAGATGAGTACTGCACTTTAAAGCCCGCCATATCAGCGGCATATTGTAGCAATCCGTCTTGCTTGCCAAGCTTCTGCATCGTTGTGGGTGTCGGTGATGTAGGGTCTGTGTCAGCCGACCAAGTCACATACGTCGTCGTATCTTGTTCTGAATCATTTAGGGCATCTACGACTAAATAGCTCCCGAAGTTAGATACAAACTCGCCGTCATACTCAAGTTGCATGGTCACAGGTTTGCCCTGCATTTCACCCTCAATTTCCCATATTCCCTCAGATGCTGAGAGAGAAAACGTTGAGGATACTTGCCCATTTTCAACTGAATATGTGTGCGCGTTGATCAAGCTACCATCTGGACTGCTCCAAGACTGAGTAACCGTATCAGTGGCCGCTACATTACTTGCATCGACAGGAAGGATCATCGTGAGTGCTTCTCTGATTTCCACATCACCATCTGCATCTTTGGTAAATGTCTCAGCAGCAAGGCCCACTAACTGCTGATTAACTTCTACTGAATTAATTGAGTTGAAGAAAGGTAATGATTGCGTTGATGAGTCAAGGGCCTTAACAAATGAGGTAAAGACTTCTTTGAACGTCTCTCTATAGCCCACTTCGTTGTGCATACAAATCTGCAAGCCACTTGCCGTCTCAGCAGACAGACCTTTTAGAAGACCACTTACTTTTTCGCTACCTTCTCCAAGGTTATACAACACTTGATAATCAAGCATCACCGCATCATCAATATTTGATGCATCAAGTGAATAGTTAAACTTACTTGAAAGGGCTTTGTTGTGAACAGTCG
>CAYVST010000071.1:0-19092 GCA_964454185.1 uncultured Alteromonas sp. | reverse complement strand
CAAAGGGGCCACATAAACTCGACAAACGTTTGGTATCTGCCGGTTCTAAATCAAACTCATTACTCACCAATGTACTCAAGCTACTTTATTCCTCGCTTTTACTAAATAGTTATTGTTAGGCAGGGTTAAATTGACCCACACCTAGTGCATCGGGTTGGTCACCCTGATGCTTTGCCATTATAGATTGGGGCGAAACGGCAACACGCAAGCCCATATCACTTTCTCTGCGCACTACTTCGCCACGCAGTGAATTGGTAAACACGTCGGTGATATTCACATCAACAAATTCGCCAATCATGTCAGGTGAGCCTTCGAAGTTTACAACCCGGTTGTTTTCTGTGCGTCCAGAAAGCTCCATTGGGTTTTTCTTCGACGGGCCTTCCACTAAGATGCGCTGCTCCGTACCAACCATGTGGCGCGCAATGCGCAGCGCTTGTTGCGTAATGCGCTGCTGAAGAAGATGTAATCGCCTTTTTTTAGTATCTTCGCTAACATCATCTACTGCGTCTGCGGCAGGCGTACCTGGGCGAGCACTGTAAATAAAGCTAAAGCTCAAGTCGTAATCAACAGCCTGAATAAGATCCATGGTGGCTTCGAAATCTGCATCAGTTTCACCTGGGAAACCAATGATAAAATCGCTTGATAAGCTAATGTTAGGACGAATCTTTTTCAGCTTACGCATTTTAGATTTGTATTCTAACGCAGTATGGCCACGCTTCATCAGATTCAGTACGCGGTCTGAACCGCTTTGAATAGGAAGGTGTAAATGGTCTACCAGCTCAGGAATTGACGCATAGGCATCGATAATATCATCAGTAAATTCAACTGGGTGCGACGTGGTGTAGCGTATGCGGTCAATACCATCGATCGCTGCTACAAGTTCAAGTAATTCCGAGAAGCGGCAAATAGTACCGTCGTAATGCTCGCCTCTGAACGCGTTTACGTTCTGGCCAAGCAAGTTGACCTCACGAACGCCTTGACCCGCAAGTTGAGCAATTTCAAGTAATACGTCGTCAACAGGACGACTCACTTCTTCACCTCGGGTATAGGGCACTACGCAGAACGTACAGTATTTAGAGCAGCCTTCCATAATAGAGACAAATGCCGTCGGTCCCTCTGCACGAGGCTCTGGTAAACGGTCGAACTTTTCAATTTCTGGGAAACTGACGTCGATAACTGACTTAGCGCCGCCTTGTAACTCATTAATCATTTCTGGCAAACGGTGTAGTGTTTGCGGGCCAAAAACTAAATCAACAAAAGGCGCGCGCTGGCGGATGGTGTCGCCTTCTTGTGAGGCAACGCAGCCACCCACGCCAATAATGAGTTCTGGTTTGTCTTGCTTCAGTGTTTTCCAACGACCAAGTTGGTGGAACACTTTTTCCTGAGCTTTCTCACGAATCGAACAGGTGTTCAGCAAAATAACATCGGCCTCTTCAGCGCTTTCAGCAGCACTGTAGCCATGCGTTGAGTCAAGTAAGTCTGCCATTTTCTCCGAGTCATACTCGTTCATCTGACAGCCCCAGGTTTTGATATACAGCTTTTTAGTCATAACAACTATTCGTTAACCTGATTGAGTTCCAAGTAAGTGACGGCATGGCTTGCAGCGTAACCTCAGCAAGCGCGCAGCGCCCGTTACCGGAAGATGTTCAAAATAGCCGCATATTTTACCTGTTATGCGCTCATATTCCCAGTGTATTACGATGATTCATTGAGATTTGATCTAGCTCTATGTATTTAGACGTTTTACTTCACACTGCAAAGGGTTTTACGACATAATGCATGTGCGATATTTGAGGAGTGTAAATGGTTGATTTTTGTATTAACGGTGGCGGTATGGTTGGTGCTGCGTTAGCGTTGGGGCTCGCTCAGCAACACTATAACGTCGTTGTCATTGAACCTTTTTTGCCCGATCCGTATGACGCAGGAAGTGGCCCTGACCTTCGTGTGTCTGCCATCAGTGATGCGTCAGTGACATTATTAACGGCATTGGGCGCGTGGCAATACATTGAGGCTATGCGCGTTAAACCTTATACGGGGCTAAGCGTGTGGGACGACCCTCAACATCGCACCGATTTCACTGCCGACAGCATCGGTGTGCCGCAGTTGGGCTATTTTGTTGAAAATAGACTGATACAGCTGGGTTGTCTTGAAGCGCTGAAAAACTATGAAAATGTCACTGTGATAAGTGGCAAGCGCGTTACTTCTATATCACTTGGCACAACCGCTCATATTGGGTTATCTGATGGTGACGGCATTGAAGCGCAATGGCTTATTGGTGCTGACGGTGCACATTCTCAAGTAAGACAAGCCGCCGGCATTGGCAGCTCTGGTTGGCAGTATGCACAGCAAGCGATGGGTATTACCGTAGAAATGCATAAACCCGTTGAAGCCATAACGTGGCAACAATTTACTCCGCGCGGGCCAAAGGCGTTTTTACCCATGTTCAATAACTATGGTTCACTTGTGTGGTACGACAGTGTTGATGAACTGAAGCGCCTTAAAAGTTTAAACAATACGCAGCTTGTTCAAGAAATTGAAAACGCATTTCCATCCGATTTGATGAAAAATGACAATACATTTTCAATTATCGATAAAGCGGTCTTTCCTTTAACGCGTTCACACGCAAATAGGTATATCAAAGGCTGCTGTGCAATTATTGGCGACGCTGCACATACGATTAATCCATTAGCGGGGCAGGGGGTAAATCTAGGGTTTAAAGACGTTGAAGCATTTTTATCAGTCACCTCACATCAGATGGCACTTACGTCTGATGACTTCACAGCTGCGTTAACCCAAAACTTTGAAAAGCCTAGACGACGTGACAACGCCGTTATGATGACAGCAATGGATGGGTTCTATACCTTGTTTAGTAATGATATTGCCCCCATTAAGTGGGTAAGAAATCAGCTTCTTTCTACAGCACAACGCATCGAGCCTGCCAAGAAGGAAGTGCTCAAATATGCTATAGGAATTCGATAATGGAAGTACTCATTTTACTTGCCGTGCTGTTCGGCGCTCTGGCACTCGTTATCCCGCTCATTGAACGCTCGAAAATGCGCATTAGCAATGAGGATGCGGCGAAGTGGTCTAGGTGGATTTGGCCGCTAATGATCATATTGATTATCGCGCAATTATTAAGGCTGGCATTTTCTTAGCAGCATTTGTGAAGCATTGTCATGTCGAACTCGCCATCGCAATGAGGTTTTGCTTTGACAATGCCGCTAATTCTGCCAACGTTGTAGGCAAAGGTAATGCTGCGGCTTCGAGGATGTTTGTCACACCTATCCATTGGTTTCGGCCAGCGGCTTTAGCTGCATAGAGACAATGATCGGCAGCGGTAAATAGTTCAGAAAAATCATGCTTACTTTCATTGTGTTGATGAAACGGAAAGCAAGCAAATCCGACGCTGCAGGTAACCGTTTGATTGACCTCTTCGGTAAGCATAAAAGGGATATTTTGAATATCTTCAACAATACGCGAGGCCAAATTCATGGCGTGTTCTCTATCAATAAAACGAGCAACCGCCACAAACTCTTCTCCACCCCATCGCACCACGTAGTCAGATTCCCTAAAAATAGACGTTAAACGCGTTGCCGTTTGCTGTAATACGCGGTCTCCGGCGGCGTGGCCGAAACTATCGTTAATCTGTTTGAAATAGTCTAAATCGATAACAAAGAGGCATAAATCGGCTTCTGTTAACCCGCTATGATGTGGCGCTTGCCGGTGTTTGCGCACTACACTAGAAATGTCGGCATCAATGTTACTTTCAATGAAACGCCTATTTCTCAATCCGGTGAGTTTGTCAGTGAGGCTTAGTGCCGATAGTTCTTCGTTGGCCCTTTGCAACTGCAGCGTGCGGGCTTTCACTTCGCGCTTTAGTTTTTGCGTATATCTAGACTGAACACGGCGCGCATAAAACAAAAAGGCTATTAAGAGTAATAACATAAAACCAAAGAGCAAATGTCGTCTGTGCTCTCGCTCGTTGGCCGATTTTACTTTTTGCAGCGCTTGCTGTTGCTCTAATAAAGTAATTTGGTTTGCACGTCGAATAAACTCTGTTTGTGCTTGCGTTGAAGCGAGAGCATTTAGCCGGCGTTGGTCAAAAAGAGATTCGTCGAGTTGCTTCTGACGCTTTAATGCCACAAACGCGTTATTTACATCATCTAGCGCTTCAAGTACGTTTACTTGAAGGGCAAGTAATTGAGAAACATGGTGAAGTTCTTCCATACTCTCAGCAAGCGCAATTGCTCCTTCAATTAAGCCTAGTGCCTTGTCATACTGCTCTTGTTCTATTTTTATTTCGATAAGTGTTTGATAAGCATCTACCAGCAGACTCTTGTATCCATTTTTTTCGGCACGCAGAATAACCCCATTAATTGATGACTCTGCATCAGAGATTTTGCCTAGTTTCAGCGCCAAATCACTCAGACCTGTTAGTGCCCAGTCTATGTCGCGCTTTGCGCCTATTTCTATGAATAGTGAATGTGCACGTCGCATGTATTGCTCAGCAAGGATATAGTTACCCATGTTCATATTTACATAGCCAATTTTGTAACAGCTGTACGCAATATTCTTCTTATTACCGCTGGCTTCATCGATAACGAGTGCTTGCTTAAAATAGTCCAGTGCCAAGGCATAGTCTCCGAGTAATCGTCGAAGATCCGCTAAGTTATACAAATCGGATGCAATTCCCGATGAATCATCTAGCGCATAATTGGTTTCAAGCGACTGCTGGTGGTAATAGGCTGCCTCGTTGAACTGCCCCATTTTTTCTAGTACAAGACCAATGCTGCTATTTATCGATGCTTTGTCTTGTGCAGAGCCTTCAGATTGATAAATGGCAAATGCCGTATACAGGTATTCAAGGGCTGTTACGTAATTTGATTGAAAACGATGTGTCAGTCCGATTTGACGATAAGTGTTGGCCATTGACAGTTCATCGCCAAGGTCTTGATAGATACTATTGGCTTGCGAAAGATGTTGATGAGCGAGAGGATAATTGTTGCGCTCCATGGCGTTGAGAGCCATCTCATAAAGGGCATCAGCCTTTAGCTTGGGGTTGGCATCAGATATTGCCGACTGAAGAAGCGCACTCGCTTCTTGTTCAGCTAGGGCGAGCTTTCCCGCATTGCGTAAACGCACTATGTCATCAACGGATGATGCGATAGCAACTTGGACGCAAAGCATTAAAGCACTAATAAAAACAAATGAGCGCAAGTACAACGTTATACCATCAACAAATAATGTCTAGTATAAGACAGCTTCACTACTTTTTGCTAAAACTAAACGCTTAAAAAGTAGAACGCCCCGCAAAATAGGGCGTTCCTGTGGGGGAACCGCTGGTGATTACCGAGTTATGCTGCGTGCTGCATAGGTTCCTTCACGGCTTTGGGGGCGAGTCTATGATTAGAGGCAAGTTTTTCATACAGCAAAGGAAGGACAATGAGTGTGAAAAACGTGCCTATCAACATGCCGGCGACCAGAATAATACCAATACTGTTTCGGGCCTCGGCACCAGCACCTGTAACCAGAACGAGTGGGAAGTGCCCTAATACCGTTGCTCCTGTCGTCATTAAAATAGGGCGTAAACGCGTGGCTGCGGCCTCTTTCACGGCATCTAGCTTATTACTGCCCGACAATTGAAGCTGGTTGGCAAACTCCACGATTAATATTCCATTTTTAGCGATAAGACCAATTAGGGTAACCAATCCAATCTGACTATAGATATTTATGGTTGTCAGCGATACGAATGGCAACATGAGTGCGCCAGCCAGTGCGAGGGGCGCACATCCAAGAAGCACGACTAATGGGTCTCTAAAGCTGTTAAATTGAATAGTTAACAGGAAATACACGATAATTAACGCGACGCCAAGCACACCCAACATCGTATTGCCTTCTTTTCGCAATTGCCTTGATTCACCTGCATAGTCTACAGAATAGCTAGCCGGCAATACGTCTCGGGCAATCGATTCTATGGTGCTTAGCCCTTGTTCTTTTGTGATATGGGGTAACACACCGGCTAAAATCCTAAACGAACTTTGCTGATTAAACGAGCCAAGTACTCTAGGGCTGGTAAAGGTATTAAGTGTTGCAAATGATGACACCGGAACAAGCGTACCTGAGTCGGTGCGTATTTTCATATCTAATACCGCTTCAGGGTTATAGCGGCTGTTGTCATTGACGATGGGAATGACGCGATAGGCTTTACCGTCTTTGTTGAAATAGTTAACAAAGTTTGTCGACATCAAGACACTGAGTTGATTGTTGACGTCTTGTACCGTTAGCCCTAAATCAGCGAGCTGTGCCTTGTTAATGTTTAGCTGCGCTTGTGGCAGGTCTATCTTAAGATCGGTATTCACGAACATGTAGCTTCCCGAAGCGTTCGCTTGACGAATGATTTCATCAGCATATTCCTTCATCGTCACAGGATCGTCCGTGGTGCGAAATACTACCTCAACATCGAACTGTCCTGCTGTTGGAAGCGATGCTGGTAACACGGGAAATAACGTTAACCCTGTGACACTGCCCAAGCGACCATAGAGGTCGTAAATCATATCGTGAACCGATTGCTCGCGTTCTTCAAAAGGGGCAAGTTCTACGCCACCGAAGCCTGCAGACGATGTCAGTATTTGCCACGTAAACTTGGCGCCTTCAGTCGCATTAAGTACCGCGACGGTATCGTTCATTTTTTCAGAGGTATACGCTTGAGAAGACTCAGGAGGTGCTTCCACAACAACGTTAATTGAACTTTGATCTTCGGTAGGCGCCAACTCTTTTTGAGAGAACAAGTAAAACGGTACACTTAACAGTGAAAACACAATGGCAATAACGGTTATTTGTGCTCGCCACTGAAAACAGTGCGAAAGGGCTCGTCGATAGGCCTGCTGTAACTTATCGAAATAGTCGTTCACACGTCGAGTGAACGGGCCCTCTTTACCACCTTCAGGATTGACATAAGCACTCATAATAGGTGACAACGTCACGGCAACCACACCAGAGATGAGTACTGCAATAGCAAGGGTAAATGCGAATTCTCTAAACAGAAAACCTGTAAGCCCGGTTAAAAAACCAATAGGCGCGTATACAGCAGCCAAAGTGAGAGTCATCGCAATTACGGGTACCAGTAGTTGCCTTGAACTGATAAGTGCTGCTTTAAGGCGTGGTTTGCCCTCCCGCATATGACGAGCTACGTTTTCAACTACAACAATAGCGTCATCTACAACGAGTCCGACCGACAAGACAATGGCAAGGATTGTCAGTAGGTTAAGGGAAAAACCGATCGCTGAAATAACGGCAATCGCGCCCAACACAGAAATGGGTATAGTAACAAGCGGCACCAGTGCAGTGCGAAAAGAACCCATCATCAACAAAATAACGATGCCGACAAGTAGCACAGTCTCGATAAGCGTAGTGAATATCTCTTTGATTGAGTCACGCATATACAGGGTGCCGTCGTAACCTGTCGTGATGTGCATACCATCAGGTAGTGTGGCATTAACCGCGTCAAGCTTTTTGTAGAGCGCATCGCCAATGTCAATTTCATTTGCGCCAGGTAGCGCCCACACCGCTAAAAATACGGTAACCCTATCATCAAGCCTTGCAGTGACGATGCCTTCGGCTTCACCAAGCGTAACGTCTGCTACATCGCTTAAAGTAAGCTGGCTGCCGGCGTCATCGCGTATTATTAACTGCTCAAAATCGCTGACGCTGGCTAGATTAGTATTTGCCATTAAATCAATGCGCTGGCGATTATTTTCACTGTATCCTAACGTGGCAATGGTGTTATTTGATTGTAGGGCGCTGAACACATCACTGGCGCTTAGCCCGTAAACGGCAAGTTTTTTAGGGTTGAGCAATATGCGCATGGCAGGGTTGCGCCCACCTTCTAGTGTTACTTTTTGTACCCCTTTAATATCGTTGAGCAAGGGCACAACGTTGCGGATAAGGTAGTCACTGACTTCGCTACGGCTTTCGTTTTGTGCTTCAACATCAAGGTAGAAAACCGCATAAGGACTATCTGCTCTAACAATATCGATAGCGGGGTCTTCTGCTCCAGTAGGCAATTCAAACTTGATTTGGTTGAGTTTTGTTGTGAGGTCTGCCAGTGCATCAGTGGTATCGTGATTGAGCTCTAGCCACGCTGTCACTTTACTTAACCCTGCGGTCGTCACAGAGTCCACATAGTCAACTCCCGGAACCGTAGATGTCACGCGCTCGATAGGTTCTGTAACATAGCCTTTGACTACTTCAGCCGAAGCACCTGTGTACACCGTATTGATAACTAAAGATGCGCTTTTGATTTTAGGGTACTGCTGCACCGATATGTTGTTGGCGGCATTCAAACCTGCAAGTAAAATCAATACAGAAAGTACAATGGCTAGTACAGGCCTTGTCACAAAAGCGTCCATAATAGACGGTTTATTATCGTTAGGCATGCTCATGGTTATTCTCCACTATCACGCATCGCGCCAGGGACTTGAGTATAAACAAGTAAACCTTCTGAAAGCTTAAAAGCACCTTCTGTTGCAACGAGCTCATTGCCGTTCAAACCGCTTAATACAACCTGATTATTCTGTTCGCGCTTGCCCAATTCAACTTTTACAGGATGGGCGCGCCAATTGTCTTGCTCGTCGCGCTTAAGCTCGTAAACATACTCACCTGTGTGGTCGCGGTAGATAGCATTTGTTGGCACCATAATATAAGCGCTGTTTGGCCCATCGACGATAACACCCACCATTTGATTTGGGCTTAACAGACCATTTTCGTTATTGAGTGAGGCACGATACGTAATTTGACGAGACGTACTATTTACTAAAGGATTGCGAGCAATAATGGTTGCGGTCATCGTTTGAGAAGACTGTCCAATTAACGAAATACGCACGTTGTCACCCAGGGCGGGCTGCAAGGCAGTTTGCGGTAGAGCAAAGTCTATCCAGATAGTATCGCTGCTGCCTACAATTTGAGTTACGGCGGTGTTTGCATCAAGCATTTGTCCCTTCTGGTAGTCTTCCAAACCAACCACACCATCAAAGGGAGCGACTAAGGTTTTCTTTTGAATTACCGACGTTAGGTTTTCCTTCTCCGCTGCGGCAACGAGCATATCAGCTTGTGCCATATCGACGTCGTTTTGGCTGGTTCGATTTTGTGCAAGCAGCGCGGCTTGTCGCTTGTATTGAGACTCGGCAAGCTGTAACCGCGCTTTTGCGGCTTTAAGATTGGCCTGCTCAATGGCAACGTCTTGGCGCAACAATACTTGACCCTCTTTAACGGTATCGCCAGGTGCATACCCTACGTAAGTGATAGGACCCGCATATTCTGTTGTAAGGGTGAGGAGTTTTACGGCCTTGGCTTCACCAATAACTTCGATGCTATTAGCCATTTGTGTGGTTTCAACGCGTGTGCTTTTCACACTGCCAGAGGGTTCAGGAAAAGACTCTCCAAAGGCAATGGCGGCTTGAATTTGTTGAAATTTAACAAAACCTAGCGACGCGATAACGACAAAGATAAGTCCAATACTTACAAGCCAACGTTTAATGTTCATGGTAGTAATCTCAATTAGCGAAAGTGTAATTCGGTGAGTAGTGACACAACACGGGCTAATGCCTCTTTCGACAACGGCGCGCGCCAAGGGTAGCTGTTAATCAGGCGAACCATACTGCGAATAAGTGGGTCTGTGATATCAAGCGGTGCCATGAAAGAGGCAGTGCCTTCTATTATCAATCGTGATTGCTGAACCCGGAGTACCTGCTCGTAACCTACATTCATAGCCCAGCCACTGACGGTTATTTCTTCAATTAACTCGTCGATATTGACCGCTTCAACAAACTCATCCGCAGTTATGCCGTTAGACAGGCGTGTTTTAAACGTTGCCTCACAGTTGGCGGCTGCTTCAATCATTTTTTGCGTCCAATGAGGAGATGCTTTTCTGATAACGGCATCATTAGTTGCGAACGATTCCAACTCATTGGCGAATGGAAAACACTGAAACTTTTGTGGAGAAAGTAAACAAATAGCAATCACTTTTTCTGGCGTAGTGAGCGCTAAATCAAATACTCGTTGAAACACCGACGATATATGTGAAAAAGACTGATGCGCCAGCGCCATTACAATGTCTTCTTTGCATTGGAAGTGCTTGTATACAGAGCCCATAGAAAGTGTAGCTTTTGACGCGACTTTCGCCATGGTAAAACTGGTCACCGATGACGCTAAGATGCATTCAACCGCGGCGGCTAAAATCCGTTCTTGCTCTTCTTCATGACTGTATTTTGGCGCTGGGGGCATAAAACCTCTCACATATGAAAATCTAAACAATATTTTTTGAATCTTATTCGAGCCTTGTTCGAACGGTATTCGAATAATATTCAAATTATAGGTGAATTTTTCATAAAGTCACATAAAATTTATTTTAATATAAAGCCCAAATACCTGAGCGCCGCCATTCACAAAGGCTAACGTACCGCGCTAACGTATATAGGCTAGGGGACAGAGGCCCAGATACAGAAGCCCAGATACATAGACTTATATACGGAGACTAAGTGGCTTGTGCAAATACGACGCGTCGAAACCGTTTATCATATTGCCAGTACTTTTCCCCACTAAATTCCAAAGCACCCCAATGCCGATTGCGCCCATTGAGGTTTAAATTTGAGATTTCTGCATTAAGCACTTGTTTGCCAAGTTTTGTCAGTGCGAGGGTTTGTTTATCAAAGTCTTCTGACATAGTCGTTGGGGGGTAAAAAAATGCTCTGCCGTCTACTGTCTCAATTAATGGATGCGCGGTATTAATCATTTCGGCAATCACTGCCCAAAGCGACCAGTCGCCTGCGATGTAGTATTTTTCGTGCCTATGCACGTATTTATAAATTGAATGTGGACGCTTACATCCAGATTGGATGGATTCGAGCACGTTATGCTGTTGAAGCGATAAACCTGTTGAGCTATCGGGTAATTCTTCAACATATCTCCACAGCGCATCGTTAAGATGAGGAAAGCATGTATTGTTTTCTTTTAAGATTGAAATCAATTCTTCGGGGGTGTGCCGTCTTAGTGCCTTCCAGACACGACTTGCATGGGCCAGTTGCATTGTAGAGAGACACGTTTCACTGTTGATAAGTAAACCTACATTGTCTGTATCAATTTGCGCTGTTTTTTCACTGGCATCTACCCAAAGCAATTCACCCTGATAGTCATTGGTTTTATACCAGTCGATTAAAAACAGCAGTAGCAGCTGATTCGAGAGGTGAGGCCAAATCCAAAATACAATGGCGTTGGCAGATAGTGTATCTTGCAATAA
Source organism: uncultured Alteromonas sp. (assembly GCA_964454185.1). Classification (GTDB taxonomy): domain Bacteria; phylum Pseudomonadota; class Gammaproteobacteria; order Enterobacterales; family Alteromonadaceae; genus Alteromonas. The sequence continues at coordinate 7,799 of CAYVST010000071.1, read as the reverse complement.
CCTTAGTTCTTGTTGCGCCATTTTTTCTGGGGCAGGCAAACCTTCTAATTGTGTCCAATCCTTAATGAATTTTGCGCGCTCAAGCAAAAATGTTTTGTAGTCATCTGTTGCAGGTAAAGGCCCAATGCAAAAAATATCTTTCCAAGGCAGACGTTGACCTTCAACGCCACAGTGTTTTAAGGCGCTACTCGCCATATCACCGCAGGTGAAATTTACACGCTCAGATAACGGCCTTTCATTCTTTGTATCGGAAGATCTCTGTTCCTGACCTAGCAATGATGCCTTTAATTGTGGCCAGCTAGTGAACCCATATTCGCGGGCAATGACAAACTGCGCATCAGTAAGGCTTAAGGGGGCGCCCATCTTATACGAAGTAAGGTGCTCAGCAATTCGGTAACTAACAGAATAGTCTTTCTTTTCAGTACTCTGTTTGAGTGCTTTGGCTTCTTTTTTGAGATAACTCAGGTTTGGATTCTGAGGAAGTGACTTACGCATAATTGATCTCCTTTATAAGCTTAGTTTCCTAAGCTACATCCCAACTTCCGCAGGCAGGGGTAAAGAGGACCAAATGTATGATCGCATTAAATAGCAACAAAAGTATGAAACTACGTTTCTTTCCGCGGAATGGAGGCTTAACCCCGAAGCCTGTATAGAGTTTAGCCGCATTAGGCGGGGGCAATCAAGCCTGTAGGTAAAGAAGTGATGAGGGGGGGTAATACATTTTCTTTTTAGTACAAAGGTGGAGCGTATATTGCTTTAGTACAAGATATACATGTCTCATTGCTATGTGCTCACTAGCCACAGTACGTTAAAAGTTGATCAATCAGTGAATATATCTTCGTCGCTAAGCTTGTTAGATTACATTAATAACCCCGCAAAAGGGCGTGCCTTTTTAGAAAGCCAAATCTCTAATGCCCCTTCTCAGAATGGCTTGCAGGAAGAGCTTGCTCAGTTTTCTTCGCCCATTGATACTGGCGAAATAGAAGCACTTATAAAAAAGATGGAAAGCGGAGAGTCATCGCTTTCATTGACAACGTTAACCAATATGCGCGACTTCTATGCGAAGAAAATAGAGAAAGAGGTGCAAACTCTTGCCGCTCGTTTTGATATCACTTTGCCAGTCGAGCTAGACGTTGCTAACAATCAGTGGAGTGCTGAATTACCCGCTTCTGCGTCAAATAACGAGACTGGTAGATTTGAAAGCTACCTTTCAAAAGATGAACGCTTGAGTAACATGCTTTCGCAATATATGCGGCTCTCAGATACGGTGGAAGTAAGTGAATCGAGGGAATACGCAAACCAGTTGAAGGGAGCGTCAATAGACGATGAAACAATCGTAAACTATTTAAAGAGTGTCAGAGATTCTGTTTCCAGCAATACTGGGTTACGCATTTCCAGTGAAGACGCTTACTCTAAAGTTCAGGGTGAAGCAAAAAGCGCGTTTAAAGAAATAATTCCCGACTAAATCACTACTGATGTATTCAGACACAGCAATGAAAGGAATGACAATAACAGCCTGAGTTTCCGGCCTCCTAAATTGCTTTTGGCGGAAACTCATTGAATGTGTGTGGCTGTTAGGCTTAATTGGCTAGGTGTTATCGAATATGGCGAAACTTAGTGCTGGAAGCGAAATGATTGTTTCGCTTGATGTGGTTTCTATTCCCGCGTTGCCGTAAAGCGGTGTGTGATTTTTGTACAGCGCGTCCAATGTTATGGTTTGCGGTTCATTGGAAAGATTAAAAGCGATAAACAGTGAAGTCCTGTCCTTTTCGCTTGTGCGAGTAAATGAAAAAACGTGTTTTTCATCGTTCACATATGCCGACTTCATTTCACCGTATTGCAGAAGTGGAAGTTGACGCCGAATCTTGGCAAAAGAAGCAATGGCAGCATATAAGGGGTGCTCACGGTCAAAATTATTTTCAGCCGTTGAGGTATTAGCACCTAGTAATGTGTTGTCGTTGTAGCTAGCAACCACTGATGCCATCATGTCTTCTCTTGCATCGACATCGTTGCCATCACCAGTAAAACCCTGTTCGTCGCCGTAGTAGATAACGGGTACACCTCTTGAGAAAAACATAAATGCGTGTCCAAGTATGCTGCGCTGTAGTTTTTCTTCATCTGTGATGTCGGGCAGCGATGTATTGATGAAATGCCCAGGCCTACCCATATCATGGTTACCTAAAAAGGTTAAAAGCTGATTAACATGGCTATCATGGTCATTGTAGAAATGGTCTTGTTCAAATAACGCGGTTAGCTTAGAGACACTGCTTCTACTAAAGAAGACGTGACGCACGACGTCTTGAAAACCAAAGTCTAAAACGGCGGGAAGTTTGCCTTGTGTAGTGTATTGGCTAAGCGCGGCAGGTGAGGGGTCATACACTTCGCCAAATATGTGAAACTTTGGAATACCTTGCTCTTTCGCGTGCGCCATAATGGCGGGAGAGAATGCTTGCCAAAAAGGAAGCTGCACATGGCGAACGGTATCAATTCTAAACCCATCGGGTTTGAACTCGGTTATAAGGTTCTTGTAGATATCTATCATACCCGATACCACAAACGGGTCTTCCGTATTTATATCATCAAGCCCGTTGAAATCGCCGAATAGACTGTTCTCGCCTTCAAAGGTGGTGTCACCTTGATTATGATAATAGCGTGGCTCGTTTAACCAGTTGGGCACTTTTACAGCACGCTCTTCTTGCAAAACAAAAGGCGTGTAAGTACCTTGCTGGGCTACATCGTCGAGCGTGCGATAGGTACAGCGGTTGATGTCACCATGGTGAGTGCCACTGTTATCATGACACTCATGATATTTAATTACATCAGCAGTATGGTTGGTGATTATATCGAAGAATACCTTTATATTGCGTTTGTGCGCGGCATTTATAAAGTGTTTCAAATCGGCATTGCTGCCGAAGTGCGGGTCAATCTCTGTGAAATCAACAATCCAGTAGCCGTGATGGGCAAATCCATCGCCTTGTACAGCCTTGTTTCTGAGAATGGGGGTCATCCAGATGGCAGTAATGCCAAGGTGCTCTAGATAATCGAGCTTTTGTTCTATGCCTTTTATGTCGCCGCCGTGAAACGCCCACTTTGACGTTGGGTCAAAACCACCGTGTGAAATTGAACCTTGTTTACCTCCCATGTCATTGCTGGTATCGCCATTGTTAAATCGGTCTGGCATAACGAAGTAAAAAACATCTTCTTCAATGTTTCTCGCCAAATAGGGCGTTAGTATATGTTGCGTTTTTTCTTCATCAGCTTGGCTAATGGATAGTGAAGTATTATTGGCAGTAGAAGTAAATACCCAAGCACTTGCCATAAAAACAATTAGTGCGATTGCCATGATGAAAGTAAGAGGGTGTTTTTTCATTGGGCTAGTTTTCATTGCGCTATATCCTTGCATGATGAGAACACTGTTTTTAGGGATTGAAGAGCGAGTTTTTCATCTTCAAATTCGTCCATTCCGCTTATACCAAGCCCTCCAATAACAACGGCATCATCGTTGAGCACGGGAACGCCGCCGGCCATACCTGTGATGCGCGGATCAGTCCAAAAATTAATAGTTTTGTGTGTACTTAACGCCCATTTAGCCAATGCACTGGTTTTTTGCCGGTCTCTGGCTGCGGTATAAGCCTTGTTTTTTGCAAGTAGGCAGCTTTGTGGACTACAGGCATCCATACGACTAAATGCAATAAGTTCACCTGCTGTATCCACCACAGCAATGGCAATATCCCTGTCGTTTTCTTGTGCCCAAGTTATAGCGTAACTCATCAAACTCTGTGCTAATTCAAGTGATATCATGGTAATTCAGCTCCTCTGGCGAGTACGTAAAGCGAATACCATTCTTCGCGCGACAGAGAAACTTTAGTGGCTTCAGCTGCACTGTGAATGCGCGTTGGGTTGGCTGACCCGATAATCGGTTGAAGTTGAGGGTTAAATCGCAGTAGCCACGCTAGGACGATGGCATCGGGAGAGACACCGTGTTTTTCAGATAACGCAGTGACGCACGCTTTGGTTTGCTGTTCTTTTTCAGAGAGAGTGACTGGCGCCCCAGAGTATTTTCCTTGGCTTGCGCTACCCCATGATTGAATTTGAATACCGTGCTGCTGTGCGTATTGCAGTGTACCTGGCGTAAAGTTTACAGACGCGCCTTCATGGTTACCCACCAATACTCCTTCCTCAACAAACTGCAAATTAGTTAGGCTCATTTCAATTTGATTAACAATCAGCGGCCTGTCTGAGTAGTGCTGCAGGTGCTGTAATTGAGGTGCATTCATGTTTGACACACCAAAGTGCTTTACCTTTCCGCTGGTGTAGAGCGCCTCCATTGCAAGGGCTATTTCACTGGCGTCCATTAACGGGTCTGGACGATGAAGTAAGAGAATATCTAAATAGTCAGTGTTTAGCCGCTTAAGAGAGTTTTCTACAGAAGAGAGGATCCATGCTTTTGACAGATCGTAGCGTTTTGGCCCTTTTTCGTCTTCAAACCTAATGCCGCATTTCGATTGAATAATCATGTTGTCGCGCTGTGTTGGCGATTTTTTCAGTATTTCAGAAAACGCCAGTTCCGCTTTTCCCATCTTGTAAATGTCGGCGTGGTCAAACACCGTAATGCCGGCATCAAGTGCTGCTTGCACCGCATGCTCCGCCTGTTTCTGCTCATCCTGTGATAGTGAAGATGAATCCCATTGTCCACCAATGGCCATGCAGCCGTATACAAGCTTACTGGCGTGGGGAAAATAATGTTGAAGTGGAAGTGATTGCATTAGTTGACTCGTGAATTGTTCGTACGTGCAGTTTACCTCTGTTTATTTGGTGTATCAGTGAACAGTAGCGAAATCATTATGTGTTATAGTGAATAATAGTTTTTGTCATAGTCGAAACTCATAGAACACTCATCATGAAACAACATAAGAAGATAGAGCGACTAGTTTTATTTAATGCGGTTGCTGAAACACTAAATTATGGTGCTGCGGCCGAACGCTTAGACATTTCTCGGGGTTATCTGTCAGAACAGATTAAGGCGCTTGAGGAAGCACTTGGGGTGAAGCTGTTGCAGCGCTCTACGCGCCAAGTTCATTTAACCTCAGAAGGTCAGCAAGTATATGCCGATACACAAAAAATAACGCGTTCGCTGCAGTCCTTGGAACAAAATTTGGTGCGAGAACAAACTCAATTACAAGGCAACTTGTCGCTAACTGCACCCAATTTATTTGCGCACTTTGTACTTGGAGAATGCTGTTTTGCGTTCACGCAACACAACCCTGAAGTGTCGTTGCGCATAGACACAAGCTATCAGCGCCATGATCTGAACAAAGGGCATTTTGATATCGCGTTTCGTGCCACAAGTAATCCACCGCAAGATATGGTGGCGAAACCGTTGTTTCACTATCACCACAAGGTGGTGGCTTCGCCCGATTATATTCGGCGCGAGGGAAGAGTAAGAGAAGTCAGCGAGTTGGCTCAGCGCCACTGCTTTACCGGGCCAGATCAAGACAGTTGGACACTGAATAAAAAACGGGTGCCAGTATCTGGTTGGCTAAAATTAAATGATAATTTGTCGCTTATTGAACATGTATTGAAAGGACGAGGAATTGGCAGGCTGCCCTCTTATGTGGCTGCTAGATACATGAAACAGGGGGCGCTTGATGTTGCATTTCACGAAGATAGCCCAAGTCGGCATACCATGTATATTATTCATCCCCAGCGCTTGAAGCAGTCGTTGAGGATGAAAGCTTTTATTGAGACCATCGCGAGGCTTGATGTGGATGGATGTGAAAACTTATTGTCTAGCTAGCGTGCGTTGACCTTTTCGGTGCACGTTGCTGCAAAAGCGCTACCTAAAGTTAATACCTTCTAATTAGGCCAATTTGTTTTCAAGTCTAGTAGTACTTTATCAATCATAGTCTGGATGCGTTCAACATCATCGTTCACTAACGCAAACGTGCGCAAACCAACAAACTGATTTTGTAGCCAATCGGCAGCTAATTTAGCCGGAATTGATGCGGGGAGTTCGTGTTTCTCTATTGCAGCACGCACCACGCGTTCAAAACACGCGTTCATTTGTTGCATTCCGTCTAGGACAGATGCTTTGGCAATATCGCCAATGTGATCGAGCTCTGTCATTGATTTAATGATAAGACACTGTCGCATAAAACGTTGGTGACTTGGGTGGAAAAGCGCCTCTTCAAAAAAGCGTCTCAGTGCTGCAAGCGTTGAATTTGCTTCAATGACGTGCTCTAGTCTTTGTTGACTATTGCTGGCATATTTTTCTATCACTTGCTTAAACAAGCCTTCTTTGCTTTTAAAGCGCGCATAAATACTTCCAGGACGCATGTCTAAGGCTTCTTGAATATCACGCATACCCGCGGCATGAAAGCCACGCTGCCAGAACAGCGTAGTGGCTTTGTCTATCACTTCGTCTCGATCATATTTCATTGGCGTATACCTTATGCGTGATTGTTTTGAACAAGTGTTCAATTATGACTTGAACGATCGTTCAAGTAAACCTATTATGTTTAGCAAGCTAACTTGAGAAGGCAGTGTGTACTCAAGAGTGTTTTTAAATTTGAGTTCGTTTTGCAGTGTTGTCCATATTAATAGGAGAGTGACATGAGCGATTTTACCTTACATACAAAAGAAACAGCCCCAGAGGCAGCGAAGCCTTTACTAGACAATTCACAAAAAGCGTTTGGCATGGTACCCAATTTACATGCGGTGATGGCAGAGGCACCTACCTTGCTTGAAGGGTATCAAGTACTGCATAAGCTAGCACAAGAAACATCATTTAATGCCGAAGAGCTCACTGTTGTTTGGCAAGCTGTGAACGTTGAGCATGCTTGTCATTACTGTGTTCCAGCGCATACCGGAATTGCCAAAAGCATGAACGTCAATGATGATCTTATAGGAGAGCTTCGCAATGACGACACACTGTCTGATGCTAAGCTAAATGTCCTTAAAGACACAGTATTGGCAGTGACTCGGGGAAGAGGGCATATAGAGAAAGCACAGCTGGATGCGTTTTATGGCGCGGGCTATGCTCACCAGCAATTACTTGAAATCATACTGATACTCGCGCAAAAAGTAATGAGTAACTATACTAACCACCTTGCAGATACACCACTTGATGAGCCATTTAAAAAGTTTGATTGGTCGCCGAAATAACGGATAGTGAATACATCAAAAACGGAAGTACTACTTCCGTTTTTTTTGACTACAGTTTGGCTGATGCTAGCGTTATCTCTTGTGACACCCATGATTTGGCCTGTGCCACACTGTCAAAAAAAGCGACGTTGTCGCCAGCCTGTTGATATATGCTGCCGATATGATTTTTGGCAAATGTTGGAGAGTCACAAAACCCCACAACCAATGCTGAGGCGACACGGCCGTTGGTAATATCTTGTTTCACTAAGCCTACAAGATAGTCTTTAGCATCAGGTACGTGGATAGGTTCGCCGTACACTACCATAACTACGCCCCAAGGCTTTCCCGCAAGGTCGCGTAAAATAGTTTCGGCAGCTTGCTCAGAACGCTCAACCGCTTCCAAATTCCACGGTCCACGACCTTCGATAACCATTGTTCTTCCTTCACGGGATACGGCAACTTCTCCGTGAGGGACAAATTGTGTCAAAACGCGCTCCTTGGGTTTTACTGCTGTACCCAATTCAGCTGAGAACGTAACTCATTGAGAGTATCGACAGTCACCATATCTTCGTATCCCTTTTCTTGAAGCATTGTTTTAAGATCTTCACTGCTAGTACAGTGAATATGCTTTGCAATAGCGATAGCTTCAATAAAGC
>CAYVST010000070.1:0-19420 GCA_964454185.1 uncultured Alteromonas sp. | reverse complement strand
CCGAAAGTGATTATTCTTCGCAAGGTAACACCTGATTATTTGTCGTAAGATAGTGGGCAATTCGTGAACTGCACTTTCCATCCATTTCTCCCACCATGAAACGGGTTACTGAAAGACGTTCAGAACTTTTTGCATTGGGAGAATCTACACACTCCCTAAGTAATTTGTTTGCATCATCCGGGTTTGAAGCGCGATGTGCAATGTCATGAAAAAGCGCTATGTCGGAATCAAGGCGTTTGTTCATTCGAAACTTAAACAAGCCCGTATAGTTCCATTTTTTCTTGGTAAAATCACACCACACAACAGGTTTATTAATAGCTGCAAACTCAAATATGGCTGAAGATGCGTCTGACAGCATTACATCGGCTATTTGCATAAATGATACTAAACAAAATTCACTCTTCTGAGTAAGGTACACGTTTTCATACAAGGACCATTTCTCAATTTTAGCTTTGTGAGAGGCATACTTCTCTTTGGTCATGCTAAAAAAGTGAGGTTTAAGAATAATATTGAAATTTGAAAGCGAATTTGGCCAAGTATCTTCAAATCGTTCTATGCTACTAGGGAAAAAGGTTGGGGCATATAATACTGTGGGCTTCGATGGATCCAACCCCAGATCCTCTAATGAAAAAGAAGCGGGAGTGCCGTCATGAAGCGGGTCTAGTTTAGCGTAACCTGTGTTCACAAAAATGCGCTCTGGGAACAGCTTAGTTAGCCTTGCCAATCTGCTTTCTCCTTCAACAAATCGAACATCGAAAGGGTATTCTGACACTTTGTAATAGCATGATTTAGGTCCGATCCCGTGCTGCATTAATGCTAGTTTTGCCTGAAGTAACCCCTTGTCTTTGCTGGGAAATGGGGGGACGTTGCCGAAAATTATCCAATCTACGTGTTGCTGCCTATAAAACTCAAAAGCTTCAGATTTACTTGGGATAAAAAAATACTCAAACTTTTCATTATCAAGCTTTTGCGCTTTTATATCGTCGTATCCGGCTTCTTTGTGCAATATAAACCGCACGGTAACCCCTTGGCTTTTAAGTACCTTTGCTACAGGTAGGTATTGGGGTAAGTAATAAAGGTGTTGCACATCAAAAAGGACAATTGATGACATATTGCGACTCCTATAATGTATGCAACACATCGCGGTGTTACACACTGGCGCTTATTATTAGTATTTATCAACACAGTCAGTATATCGTGCTGAAATAAAAATGTAACAAAGTTTGCTCACACGGGCGACGTATAAGTGCAAAAAGTCCTTATTTTGGGCTGAAATGGGTGTTTGATTAAAAAATAAGCGCAAAACAAGATAAAAAGTAACCTTTTTGTAGTTTCTTATTGAAATGATCCTGCCTTTGCTGTATAAAATGCGCCCTCTAATTTATAGTAATACGTCATTTGACCCAGCGACTGTTTGAGCGATTGGGATTGACTGACGCGACAGTTATCGTTGTTCTGGAGACAAATACAATGTCAAGAGTATGCCAAGTAACAGGTAAGCGTCCAACGGTTGGTAATAACCGTTCACACGCACGAAATGCGACTCGTCGTCGCTTTTTACCAAACCTTCAAACACACCGTTTTTGGGTTGAGAGCGAAAGCCGTTTTGTAAAACTACGTTTGTCTGCTAAAGGCATGCGTATCATCGATAAGAAAGGTATTGATTCAGTACTAACTGACATCCGTGCCCGTGGTGAGAAAATCTAAGGAAGCCGACAATGCGTGATAAAATTAAACTAGTTTCTTCAGCAGGTACAGGTTTCTTCTACACTACTGATAAGAACAAGCGTAACATGCCTGGCAAAATGGAGATCAAAAAGTTTGATCCTGTTGTGCGTAAGCACGTTATGTTCAAAGAGGCAAAAATCAAGTAAAGCCCTTTTAGAAAGAGCACTTGCTTTTGTCTCCACGAAAACCCGGCCTTTGCCGGGTTTTTTGCGTTTTACTGTTGTATTTGTTGGTAGCTATAACGCTGTGCAGATCGTTACAGCATCAGCGATCATAAACTAGACGTAGTATCTCGTCGTACTACACATTACTATAGCCTGTGAACGACACCCACATTCTCAAAGGATAAACGCTGGTGGCAAGAATTTCTCAAAGAGCAATGAACAACGTGGTGATCGTTGCCATGCTGTTAATGATTGCGCTTTTCAATATAGACAGCTTCCTACCAAAGCAAGAGATAGTGCAGTATCGACGTTTATTACCTCAAGATGCCTACGTACTAAAGATAGAAAATGATGAAAATAGCCTTGAGCGAAGTGGACAGCTTTGGCGACAGAGAACTCGTGAAACAGCATTATCAGTAACACCAGATCGACAGTTCTCAGCATGGCAGCAAGCCATGCTAGAGCCTATATCAGGCGTCCCACAAACCGTGTCATCTATGCAGCCATTAGTCGTCGTTGTATGGGTGGCAGGCCAAGCCAACGGTTTAGTGTATGGTTTTTATCCCAGTACCAGTCCAACCGTTGTTAAGTTCGATGGCAACTGGTATACCCTGACCAACGCCGAGCTTGATACTTTACTCCCTTGGAAACATTAAATGCCTGAATTACCAGAAGTTGAAGTTAGCCGTTTAGGTGTCTCTCCTCATTTAATTGGAAACCGCATTAATCGCATGGTTATTCGCGAGCGTAGAATGCGCTGGCCTATTCCGGAAGACGTGTCCTTGGTAGAAGGCCATGTGGTGACAGCCGTAAAGCGTCGGGCCAAATATCTGTTAATAGAAACCGATGTCGGAACTCTGATTTTGCACCTAGGTATGTCAGGTAAATTGCGGGTAATTGACGCTCAAACCCCAGTAATTAAGCATGACCACGTTGATATTGTTTTAGATACCGGTAAATGCCTACGATTTAATGACCCTAGACGCTTTGGTGCATTGCTATGGCAAGCACCTGGTGCATCACTAAGTATGCTCGACAATTTAGGTCCAGAACCACTTACAGACGACTTTGGCGATAAGCGTTTATTTACTTTATCGCGCAATAGAAAAGGGCCCGTAAAGAACTTTATTATGGACAATGCCATCGTTGTTGGCGTTGGCAACATATACGCCAATGAAGCGTTGTTCTTAGCTGGCATTGACCCGCGCCGCCCTGCCGGGAAAATTAGCGCCGAGCGATACAAGCGCTTAACTCACACTATCAAGCAAGTATTAGCAAAGGCTATTGAACAAGGCGGGACAACGCTTAAAGACTTTGCGCAAACAGATGGTAAACCGGGGTATTTTGCTCAGCATTTAAACGTTTATGGCCGCAAAGGGGAAGCATGCGAGGTGTGTGGTAAAGCGATTGAAAGTAAGGTAATAGGGCAGCGAAATACGTTTTTCTGTACTCACTGCCAGCGTTAGTGTTACGCGTTTTTATGTAGCCTATCTTGCAAGGCTTGTTCAACCACAGGATGACAAAAGCCACTTACCGCTCCGCGGTGTAAGGCTACTTCCTTTACTAATGTGGAAGAGATAAACGAGTTCTCTTCCGCTGGCGTAAGAAACACGCTTTCCAGCTTAGGGTTAAGCCTACGATTCATGTTGGCTAATTGAAATTCATACTCGAAATCAGACACAGCACGTAAGCCACGTATTAAAATTGTGGCGTTTTGCTGGTCAGCAAAGTCAGCCAACAAACCGGTAAATCCAACGACTTCAACGTTGGGTAGGTTTGCAGTCACTTTTCGTATCATCTCCACACGTTCTTCTAACGAGAAAAGAGGCTTCTTGCTAGGGTTTGACGCAATGGCAACAATAACATGTGAAAACAGTTGGGATGCACGCTCAATTAAGTCAGCATGTCCGTTAGTAATAGGATCGAATGTGCCAGGGTAAAGTGCTCTTGTATGCATAGGGTTGCGTCTTTTCGTTATAAAATTAGGTGAAGGTTAACGGGTTTAAATGTACCACATTGGTAAAATTTACCAATTACGCTGTTGTATTACTTACCGCATTGTAACCATCGATAAAGCTTTGCCATTGCTCAGGCTGCCAGTGAAAAATTGGGTTTTTCGCCTTTTCTTTATGTAAAGAGCGTAATAGGCGAGCTAGGTTTTGCTTCTTCCATGTATTTCCCGTGCGTTGATAGCAGCGGTCAAAATCAATGAGCCAAACATGATGCTCGTCATCCATCATGATATTTCGCACGTTAGCATCGTGATGGTAAACCTGACAGTTGTGCATCGTACCTAAGGCTTTACCGACATTTTGCCAGTCTTGCTCACTAAGCGACTTCTCGCACAAAATGTTGTGTAGGTCGTGGCTGTTAGGAATGTGTTGGGTAATAAGATCGCCGCGATAAATTAACCCTATGCGATGAATACGTGCCGCTACAGGTACAGGTACGCGCAACCCTTGTTGTCGCATATGCTCAAGCAAACGAAACTCTTTAAATGGTCTAGAGCGCTCTACACCACCAAAGAAATATTGGTCGCTAAGCACTTTGCCCACCAAGCCGCCGCGCATGAAATGGCGAAGCACCCAGTGTTGATTTTCATGTTCAATAAAGATGGTAGTACCACGGCCCTTCGCTTTACCTGTTACCTTATTCTCTAAATGCCAGAAATGCGGTGTGAACGTATCTTCGTTGGGGTCACGGATGAGGGTGTCGTCGAAAATAAAGTGGTGCCCAGCACCTAGGTCTCGTCGTATTGTCGCCATGTCGCCCACAACTTATGGTAAATTTCATATTCTAATGATTTATTTTGGTTTTTCAGCAACGAGAGAGCTTCTGTGGGAAAAAAGATTTGTTTAATGCGTTTGTCGGCCATTGGGGATGTATGTCATGCGGCTGCTATGGTAAATCGAATTCAAACTCAGTGGCCTGATGCACAAATTACCTGGGTAATAGGGAAAGTTGAGTATCAGTTGCTTAAGCTAATGCCAAATATAAGATTCATTATTTTTGATAAATCAAAAGGGAAAGCAGCAGTAGAGCAGTTAAAACAAGCTGTGGCTGGAGAAACGTTCGACGCGCTGCTTATGATGCAAGTCGCGCTGCGCGCTAACTTGGCTTCAAGGGTGATAAAAGCTAAGCAGCGAATAGGTTTTGACTGGGCTCGCAGTAAAGAGCTGCATTGGTTATTCGCCAACAAACGCACTGCTGCTACGCAGCATGCGCATGTATTAGACGGTTTTATGGACTTTGCAGACGCCTTAGGCGTGCCCAAGGTAGCTGCGCCATCATGGTCTATTCCGGTTAGCGATGAAGATCGCCAGTGGGGCGAGGCGCAAGCAAAAAAATTGGGTAAATACGTCGTTATTTCACCGGCGGCAAGCAAAGAAGAACGAAATTGGTTGCCACAACGATACGCAAGTATTGCTGACTATATCCAGTCTCAAGGTTTGACTGTGATACTGTGCGGCAGTCCCGGCGATCTGGATAGAAAAACGGCGGATGCCATCAAAACCCACACCATCACCGATGTCATCGATTACACAGGACAAACCTCGCTACATCAATTGCTTATGCTGTTAAAGCATGCACACCTTGTGATTGCGCCAGACACAGGCCCCGCGCATATGGCGACGACAGTGGGCTCACCTGTTATTGGACTTTACGCGCATTCAAATCCCCGACGGACCGGACCTTACAACAGCTTGACAGATGTCGTGTCTGTTTATGATGAATGTATTGAGGCTCAAAAAGGAAAACCTTGGACAGCACTGCCGTGGGGAACGCGGGCAAAAGGTAGTCAACTGATGGAAAAAATCTCAGTTGACATGGTAAAACAGAAGCTTGCTCCATTTGTAGCTTAATTTGCTAAATTGTAAGGTAAAAGTATCAACTACTATCTACACTTAGCATTGCGAAGTATTCCTTTGCAATAACAGGGAGTCGTTACCAAATGAAAAAGCCCGCTTTGCGATGGCTATCGACTGTGTTTGACTATATGAGCATATCACGCGCGCTACTTTGTAGTGTTGTGTTGCTTTTATGTATGTCAAAGGTCGATGCTGCAGAGCTCGATGTTATGGTGAACGAGAGTGTTGTGGTAGGTGAGCTAAATCGCTCAGAACTGCGACAAATTTTTACCGGCCATAAGCAGTACTGGAGTGATGGCACCAAAATCACGGTGTTTGTCTTGAATGACGACAACGAACTGCACAAGCAGTTTTGTCGCGATGTGCTGCAGATGTTTCCCTATCAATTGTCCCGTCTCTGGGACCAAATTACATACTCGGGGCAGGGCGTCACGCCTGTACGTGTATCCTCATACAAAGCGCTTATCGAAGCCCTTGAAAGTACCAAAGGTGCCATCGGTTACTTGGAGAAATCAGAAATAGTGAAGTTACGACGCGTAGGGGTGAGTGAATCATGAAAATGAAATGGTTATTCGCGTTGTGTTTTGCCAGTGTTGCGGCAAAAGCAGATCATACAGACTTTTCTTGGCACGGTTACATTTCTCAGGGTGTAACTCAGTCAAAAGACAGCAGCTTTATTACCGATGACAATGAAATTACCGGTGAATTAACAGAAATTGGTTTAAACGGTTACTACCAACTGTCAGAGAACTTCTCAATTGCAGGTCAAATTAACTACCTTGATGGCGGCAATCGTTTTGCACAAGGCACGCGATTGGACTATTTGTTCGTCGATTGGAAAATTCCTGAACTTATCAGCGGGTGGCAAGCTCATGTTCATTTAGGGCGTTTTAAAAATCGTCACTGGCTTTATTCGGTGACCCGAGATGTTCCTCAAACACGTTATACCTCAGTACTGCCCCAATCGGTGTATTTAGATGGTTTTCGCGATGCTGCGCTGGGCAGTAATGGAGTATTAGCAAGCTTCTCGCGCTATGGGCAAGAGAATATTTGGGAGATCAATTGGAGTTATGGCCGCTCGGCGATTAACGATTCACAGCGCGATTTCCTTTTAGGTGATGACGCAAAAGGTAGGGTTAAACAAGATTTCGTGCATCAAGCGAGTGTGTTTTGGCAACCCGCTACCATGGCGTGGAAAGTGGGGGCCAGCTTATTAGAGTCGGACTTTAGGTACTCTCCAGCTGACGTTGATAACCGGCTTGCTGGCGTAGCGAAAATTCGTCGATTAGTACTGTCAGCCCAGTATTTTGCAGAAGACTGGGAGATTTCATCAGAGCTTGTTCGACAGATACAAGACAGTGAAGGTTTATTTGCGCCTGACTTCAACGACAGGCAGCGTGGTGAGGGTGGCTTTGTTCAAGTGCGCTATTTATTCAACACGCAATTAAGCGGCTTAATTGGGTACGACACCTACGTGAGCGATGTGTCTGATCGCGATGGCACCGAACTGGAGGCCAGAACTGGCGGTGTAGTACCTGCTTACTTTGGCTATCAAGACACTATGACCGTTGGATTTCGCTACGATATCGCCCCTAAATGGCGTCTTCAAGGTGAATATCATTGGGTAGATGGCGCTAATCGCGTCGTGAGTCTACTTAGCCGAGATGTGGCTTCTCACGCTGAAAAAGAGTGGGAAATGTGGTCATTGCAATTGATGCACTGGTTCTAAGGTATTGGTATGACGGTAAAAGTCTCGTTTACCACGAAAACCATTGTCATCCTGTTGGCCATGATGCTAACCGTTGCTGTTGTCATTTCCGCAGTACTCATTAAAGAGTCTGAGGCGAGAGTGCTACTTCAGCAGCGAGAAAATCAGGTAAGTCACCAACGACGTGTTCAACTGTTTGAAGAAATACTGCACAACAGGATGATCACCCTAATTGACATTGTAAGTCGCCGAAGTGGTGCGCAAACCGTTAATCTAGAAGAGCTTCAAGCTACACTGAATAATCTAACCGAATACCTTATCCTAAATTTCCAAGTTGAGCAGCTGCTTCTATTTGACCATAAAGGGGTAGTAAATCAGAGTAATCTTGCCATTGAAGATGAAGTGGTACAATTGGTCAGTGCGACACGAAACACCTTTGAAAGTCGCTCAATACTGTCGTGTACCAAAGTGTGCACGCACTATATTTCTATCCCCCTTATGGCGAATACCGACGTTATTCCCGTTATTATTGTGTCTACGTCAATGCGTGAATTGTTGTATTTGTTCAGCCGTGCTACAGACGTTCATAAAGTGGCTATAGTGCAAGAGGACGACACTGCGATTGACGGAACCGAATTAATGGTGTCAAGTCAGTTGTCTGCCGCTAACAGAAAATACATTCAAGATGTATTTGCAGCACTACCGAAAGGTTGGAGCCTTGATGAATTGATGATTCGGGGTAAAAATGTGGCGCTAGACGATCAGCAGCTGTTGGTGAGTTTATTGCCGTTTAGCCATGCAAACGGCGACCATCCCTATCTGTTTATCGTGCAAGACGTCACGGCATCCATGGCACAAAACAAACAGTATCAATTTATTGTTATCTCTAGCGCCATTGGCCTGTTCTTTGTCTTTTCTCTGCTATTGTACGTGTTCCTTAACCAATACCGCACCCGACTACTGGGAGTAAGCGAACGCTTGCCTATGCTCGCAGACCATAAGTTTAACGAGTTTTATACCTCTGCGGCCAAACGTCGTAAAAAGCCCATTTTCAATCTGACCGATGAGTTAGACGTGGTAGAAGATGCCGCAAACAACTTGGCTAGACAACTTGAAAGCTTCGACGGGCAAATGGCCGTTAATACCGCCAAGCTCGAAAAAATGGCGATGTTTGACGTGTTAACAGGGTTGCCCAATCGGAACATGCTGACCTTTCAAATAGAAAAGCAGCTAGCCAACTCACTTCGCGATGAAAAACTTGTCGCCCTTATGTTTATGGACTTAGACGACTTTAAAAAAGTAAACGATAGCCATGGGCATGATGTCGGAGACAAATTACTCAAAGCTGCTGCTATGCGCATATCAGGGCCTATTAGAGAGTCTGATATCGCGTCTCGATTCGGCGGTGATGAATTTGTTGTATTGCTTTCTAACATCGATAGCAAAGCCCAAGTAGATATTGTTGCGCAAAAAATTATCGACGAGTTTCATAAGCCTATCGTAGTAGATGGTACGGCGTTTTATGTGTCGATAAGTATTGGTATTGCCATTACCAGCCACGCCCGAGCTACGCCAGTGGAACTGCTAAGGCATGCCGATATTGCCATGTATGAAGCTAAAGAGAAGAAAGGAGCTGGCTATCGGGTTTACGATGCCACTATGAACCTAAAAGTGATGCAGAAGGTTGAGCTTGAGTCGGAAGCGCGAGAGGCGCTGCGTGAAAATCAATTTACGCTTGCACTTCAACCTCAAGTAGAGATGCATACTGGCAAACTCGTAGGCTTTGAAGCTCTGCTGCGCTGGGTTCATCCAATCAAAGGTAATATATCTCCGGCAGAGTTTATTCCTTTGTTAGAGAACACGTCGTTTATGTTAGAGCTCGATTATTGGGTTGTAACGCGCTCTACGCATTTAATTCGAGAGCTTAAAACTAGCGGCTACGACGATGTGAAATTGGCGATAAACTTGTCGGCGGGCCAGTTTCTCGACCCCAGCTTGCCGGAGTTCCTGCAACAACAGATTATCAAAAATGATATCTCGCCAGAGCAAGTCTGCCTTGAGCTTACCGAAACAGTATTAGTCTCGGACTTAGACAGAGCAACAGGCATCATGCGCACTATACGTGATATGGGCTGTATGATTGCCATTGACGATTTCGGTACTGGCTACTCGTCGTTAAGCTACCTAAAAGCGTTGCCTGCCGACTTTATAAAAATTGACCGCTCGTTTGTGGCCAATATTGCCAGCAGTGCTGATGATAGGAACATTGTGCACTCTACCATCGCTATGGTAAGCAATATGGGTATGCAGGTGGTTGCGGAGGGTATCGAAACCAGTGAGCAATATGAATTGTTGTGCCACTTCGATTGCCACATAGGTCAAGGTTACCTAATAAGTAAACCTATCCCTGAAGATAACATTTGGGAAGTATTAGATAGCAAAGTGTCGCTAGGTTTTTGGAAAGAGTCGGCATAACAGTAGCGCGTGGGGTAAAACACAGTGCGTTAACGTTTGCGGTGTGCCAAAAAATTTACAAAGTTTGTCGTCTTAGGCGTTAAATACAGCGTAATAGTGTGTACCCAGCAGGTCGCTTTCATTACACTAGCGGTTTTATATACACCTACACTCGGAGAATGGCATGTCTGCGGCATTTATTTCTCATTTGCAATCGCAAATTGAAGCCACAAAACAAGATGGTTTGTACAAAAAAGAGCGCGTTATCACTTCTCAGCAACAAGCTGACATTGGTGTTGCTAACGGCGAACACGTTATCAACTTCTGTGCTAACAACTACCTTGGTTTAGCTAATAACGACAGCTTAATTGAAGCTGCAAAACAAGGGTTAGACAGCCATGGTTTTGGTGTGGCGTCGGTACGCTTTATTTGTGGAACGCAAGACATTCACAAACAGCTAGAAGGTGCTATTAGCGATTTCCTAGGCACCGAAGACACTATTCTTTATCCATCGTGCTTTGACGCTAACGGCGGTTTGTTTGAAACGCTTCTAGGCCCCGAAGATGCAATTATCTCTGATGCGCTAAATCACGCTAGCATTATTGACGGAGTACGTTTGTGTAAAGCGAAACGCTATCGTTACGCCAACAATGATATGGCGGCGTTAGAAGAGCAGCTTCAGCAAGCTAACGCTGACGGCGCGCGCTTTAAGATTATTGCTACAGACGGCGTGTTCTCAATGGATGGTGTTATTGCTGACCTCGCGTCTATTTGTGACTTAGCCGACAAGTACGACGCGATGGTGATGGTTGACGACTGTCACGCAACGGGCTTTTTAGGTGAAAATGGCCGTGGTAGCCACGAATATTGTGGTGTAATGGGCCGTGTAGATATTATTACTGGTACGCTGGGCAAAGCACTGGGCGGTGCATCTGGCGGTTACACTTCAGGTAAAAAAGAAGTGGTTGAGTGGTTACGTCAACGTTCGCGCCCATATCTTTTCTCAAACTCGGTTGCGCCACCTATTGTGTCTGCATCAATCAAAGTATTTGAAATGATGAAAGAAGGTGATGCACTTCGCGACCAGCTATGGCGCAACGCTAATCATTTCCGTACTCGTATGGAAGAGGCGGGTTTCACGCTGGCAGGTAAAGATCACGCTATTATTCCTGTTATGTTAGGTGATGCACGTCTAGCGAGCGAAATGGCCGACAAACTTCTTGAAAAAGGCATTTATGTTATTGGTTTCTCATACCCTGTAGTACCAAAAGGGCAGGCGCGCATTCGTACGCAAATGTCAGCGGGGCACTCGCTAGAGCACGTCGACAAAGCCATTGACGCGTTTATTGAAGTGGGTCGTGAAATGGGAGTAATTTCATGAAGTCGCTTGTAAAAGCCAAAGCAGAAAAAGGCATTTGGCTACAAGACACGCCAAAGCCCGAAGTAGGTCACAACGACCTGCTTATCAAAATACGTAAAACGGCTATTTGCGGTACTGACATGCACATCTACAACTGGGATGAGTGGTCGCAAAATACGATCCCCGTTCCTATGGTAGTGGGCCACGAGTACGTGGGTGAAGTGGTTGGTATGGGTGAAGAAGTTCGAGGCTTCGCACTTGGCGATCGCGTATCAGGCGAAGGCCATATCACATGTGGCCACTGTCGTAACTGCCGTGCTGGTCGTCGTCACCTTTGCAGAAACACTGAAGGCGTGGGGGTAAATCGCCCTGGTGCGTTTGCAGAATACTTGGTTATTCCTGCCTTTAACGCGTTTAAAATTCCAGACAACATCAGCGACGATTTAGCGTCTATTTTTGACCCATTTGGAAACGCAGTACACACGGCGCTTAGCTTCGACTTGGTCGGTGAAGATGTATTGATCACCGGAGCGGGCCCTATTGGTATTATGGCTGCGGCTGTTGCCAAACACGTTGGAGCACGCCACGTCGTGGTAACCGACATCAACCCGTATCGCTTAGAGCTGGCAAGAAAAATGGGCGCTACTCGTGCGGTAGATGTTAGCCAAGAAAACCTACAAGACGTAATGAATGAACTGGGTATGACAGAAGGCTTCGACGTGGGCTTGGAAATGTCAGGGGTTCCGGTAGCGCTGCGCGATATGCTCAATAAGATGAATCACGGCGGTAAAATTGCCATGCTGGGTATTCCTCCGCAAGATGTTGCTATCGACTGGAACCAAGTCATCTTTAAAGGTCTAGTGATTAAGGGTATTTACGGGCGAGAAATGTTCGAAACCTGGTACAAAATGGCTAGCCTGCTACAAAGTGGCTTAGACTTATCGCCTATAATTACTCATACCTTTTCCGTTGATGACTTTCAGAAAGGGTTTGATACCATGGGCTCAGGGCAATCTGGTAAAGTTATTTTGGACTGGCAGTAATGACAACATTTTCACACATTAGCGTACAAGACGTAGCAGACTTCCAGGGTGATGTTGCTATCGTTGATATACGCGACCCTCAGTCTTTTGCTAATGGGCATATGCCGAATGCGGCGCCTCTGAACAACGATAATTTCGCTTCGTTCATTGAACAAACCCCAAAAACGACACCTGTTGTTGTGGTTTGTTACCACGGCGTAAGCAGCCAACAAGCGGCGCAGGTGATTGCACAGCAGGGTTTTGAAACGGTATACAGTATGGATGGTGGCTTTGAAGCGTGGCGATTAGCCAACCCTGTAGTCAGTGAGTAAAAATAAATAAAGGTGCATAACGCACCTTTATTTTTTTGTTTTGGACACAATCCTTAAGGTATATTCACTGACCGACCATCGCATAGAGGCTTCACGTATTCATGGGTCAACCGCTAATCGCCTTCAGTCAGCAAAGTGCTGCGCACCTTCTCGCTAATTACTTATCAAGTCAGAGTATTCCTGCAAATGTGGTTCAGCATAGTGCGGCGACAGACGGCAATGAGTTTGTTGTGGTTATTGCAAATGTTGAGCATACCGAAAAAGCCCAACAAATTGCTGAAGCCTTTATAAAAAATCCCACCGATCCAAAATATCAGCAAGCAGCATGGGACAGTGGCAAGAATGTACGGCTAGCGCGCACAACAAGCGGCTTTTCTATTTCAAATATAATACGTGACGCAAAGCGTGCACCCTTTACTAGCACTGTTTTTGTGCTGTGTGCGATAATATATGTACTTTCATTATTTGGCCTTTTTGCTCCCATCGCAAAACACCTGCTTATGCAGCCTTTTTCTGTTTTGGCTGAAAATCATCAGTGGTGGCGTTTGCTAGGCCCTGCCTTTATTCATTTTTCTGTTATACACATCGTATTCAACTTACTGTGGTGGGGTATGTTAGGCGCTAAAATAGAGCGCACTTTTGGTCTTAGTATGCTGCTAATTGTTTTCGTGGTCTCTGCAGTGGTGTCTAACGGTGCGCAGGCGCTAGTGAGCGATCCAATGAGCAACAACTTATTCTTATTTGGTGGGTTGTCGGGCGTGGTGTATGCCGTACTGGGCTTTGTATGGTGGTTGGGTTGGCTACGGCCAAACTGGGGGTTATCACTGCCAAACTCTATTGTGGGTTTCATGTTGGTGTGGTTGGTTATTGGTTATGCAGATATTTTGTGGGTGAGTATGGCAAATGCCGCTCATACAGCAGGGCTTATTTCAGGGTGTTTATTAGCGGCATTACTCAGTTTGGGGTCAAAAAAAGCGAGCTAATGCTCGCTTTTTTGTGAAATCAGTAAAACGCCTTTGCGCCGCTAATTACGCTACTAGCCTATGCGCCTTGATATAGATATTTAGTGAAAATCACGTTTTTAATAACTTCGCCGCCAGTCTCTTGCTTCATGTGATCTTGCAGCGCCTTCAATATAGCGCGGCGAATATCCTCGCGGCCAGTCAACGATTTTACTTTCTCTGATGGTTGCTGGCCAAAAATCTCAATGGCCGTTGCACGCAAAAGCGGCAGATGGTGCTCAGCAATTTCCAACTGACCCACATCATGAATCATGAGCTCTAACGACACACGGACATAACCCAGCTTCGCAGAACTGTCGCTAATGTAGTTAGTAACGATTTCGGGTTCTAAACCCAAATATGCATAGTTTGCCTTGTCTTGCGCCAATGCTGGTGCGCTGGAACCTAAAACTATACAACTCAATAAAAAACAACGTACTAATAAAGACTTAAACATGGTGAAAACCAAAAGACCCAAGAAAACGGTGAAACCACAGGTAGTGTAGCAAAACTCTAATCAAACGCACTACTGCAAAAGTCGTAGCACGCTAAAAAATAGTAGAACGATATTACACATATCACAACCGAAAGGTTGGCTGTCATTGTCGCTGACACAAGCTATATACGTGGTATGATACTAACAGATTAATAATACGAGCTTTTCACGTGAGTTTTAACGCCTCTTTTCCAGTGGGCTTAGCGGTAAACTGGCAGCGCTCAGAAGACGTTAGTGTTTCTGATGCCTATCTTAAAAATTGGTTGCTCGATACTGGTTCTTTAACCGAACGTGTTCAATCGCAGTGTCAACGCTTCTCACTAGAAGTTCTGGGGCAGGCCGTTGGCACGCCTCACGACAACGAACTTGCACTACTGCGTAACAATGGCGATATGACCTATCAGGTGCGTGAAATTTTACTGTGTGGAGACGAACAGCCCTGGGTGTTTGCTCGTTCAATTATTCCTCAAACTATTATAGATTCAGAGCTTTCAAATTTAGGGCGCGAGCCACTGGGCAAGCGACTCTTTAACGACGCGCGTTTTAGCCGCTCTGAGTTTGATGTTTGTACACTTGATGCATCACAGTTGGGTTATCAACAAGTAAAAACGTTATGGGGAAGACGCTCAGTGTTCACATTTGAAGGGCAGAGTATGATTGTGGCAGAGGTATTTCTACCTCACTCTCCAGCATATACGCCTCTATACAGCGGCGAGTTATCACTATGAAAAAAGGCACATTTGGCGCTTATGCTCGCTTGATGCGACTAGATAAACCCGTTGGCATATACTTACTGTTGTGGCCAACCTTATGGGCGCTACTTATGGCCGCTGAAGGCCTGCCATCGTTAGACATATTGATAATTTTTGTTGCTGGCGTGGTCGTAATGCGTTCGGCAGGCTGCGTAATAAACGACTATGCAGACCGAAAAGTAGATGGCAGTGTAAAACGCACTGCGGCGCGCCCATTAGCAACCGGTGAAGTCACGCCAAAACAGGCCCTCACGCTATTTAGTGGCCTAATTGCAATAGCATTTGTGCTGGTGCTGTTTCTTAATTGGCAAACCATTGCCTTATCATTGGTAGCTTTGCTATTAGCCTCGTCGTACCCATTTATGAAGCGCTATACGCATTTACCTCAGGTAGTGCTTGGTGCGGCGTTTGGTTGGGCAATACCCATGGCATTTATGGCCGTGTTAGAAACAGTGCCAACTTACGCATGGTGGCTTTTTATTGCTAATCTTTTATGGACAGTAGCCTACGACACCATGTACGCCATGGTAGACCGCGACGACGACCTTCAAATTGGCGTTAAATCTACGGCCATACTGTTTGGCAAAAACGATGTGCGCATCGTCATGCTACTGCAAGCTACGGCTTTGATTATTCTTTGGTGTATAGGCTGTAATATCGGCGCTACTTGGCCCTATTACGTGGCTATTTTGTTTTCCGCTTTGTTGTGCGTACGCCAATACCAATTAATAAAACGCAGACAAAGAGAAGGCTGCTTCACCGCTTTCCTTGAAAATCACTATATTGGTTTAGCCATTACTCTTGGCACTGCGCTCCACTTCTATTTAGGGTAACGGTGATTAGGCAAATAGAAAGCTACTGAACATACTGTTTGGCACACTTATAAAAAATTCACAAAAAAAGCGCCTTAAAGGCGCTTTTTTTCATATCAAATCCCACGACTACTTTTCAGCTAGTTTTGCTTCCAGTTCTGCCATTCTTGCTTCCATCGCATCAAGCTTTTCGCGCGTGCGAATAAGCACTTGGCTTTGAATATCAAATTCTTCGCGAGTCACTAGGTCTAGCTTTGACAGCTGAGACTGCAATACTGTCTTCACTCTACCTTCTGCTTCTTCGGCTATGTTTTTAACACCAGGTGGAATGGCATCAGCAATTTGTTTTGCTAAATCTTCGAGTTTCTTCGGATCCAACATGGAATTCCCTTATAATGCGCAGCTCAAATTATGAAAGCTATTCTATCGGTATCGGCACGACATGCAATGAAAACTGTGCAGTTACCATTTTGTACGTTGTTGTAGGACGCCAATGAAACTAAATGAAGCCCAAGAATCTGCAGTTACTTTTGTATCAGGCCCGTGCTTGGTGCTTGCTGGTGCAGGTAGTGGTAAAACCCGCGTAATTACCAACAAAATTGCTCATTTAGTTCGAAATTGCGATATGCCAGCACGCTATATTGCTGCGGTAACGTTTACCAACAAAGCGGCGCGCGAAATGAAAGAGCGTGTGGCGCAAACCTTGGGCAAGCCCGAAGCTCGCGGTCTTAAAGTATCTACTTTTCATACGTTGGGCTTAAACATCATTAAAGCCCACGTAAAAGACCTAGGCCTTAAGCCTGGCTTTTCGCTGTTTGACGATAAAGACTCTACGGCACTACTTAACGACCTGACAACCGACACCATCGATGGCGACAAAGATCAGCTTCAACTGCTGCAAAGCTGTATTTCAAACTGGAAGAACGACCTCATACTGCCAGATGCGCTATTAAAAACGGCATCTAGCACCGGTGAGCGAGAGTTTGCCGAAGCCTACAAGCGCTATCAGGACAACCTAAAGGCGTATAATGCGTTAGATTTTGATGACCTTATTCTGTTGCCTACTTTGTTGCTTAAGCACAACGAAGAAGCACGAGCGAAATGGCAAAGCAAAATACGCTATCTGCTGGTGGACGAATACCAAGACACCAACACCAGCCAGTACGAGCTGGTAAAGCTATTGGTGGGTGAACGTGCGCGTTTTACTGTGGTGGGTGACGATGACCAGTCAATTTATTCGTGGCGCGGGGCAAAGCCGCAGAATCTGCATTTGCTGCAACAAGACTTTCCTCGCTTAAACGTAATAAAGCTTCAACAAAACTACCGATCTTCAGGGCGTATTTTGCATTGCGCCAATATTCTTATTCAGAATAACCCTCATTTGTTCGACAAAACGCTATTTTCTGAGCTGCAGTACGGCGAGCCACTCAAAGTTATTGAAGCAAAAAATGAAGAGCACGAAGGCGAGCGTGTTGTAGCAGAACTGCTGGCTCATAAATTTATGAACCGCACGCAGTTTAAAGATTACGCCATTTTGTACCGCGGTAATCACCAAAGTCGTATTTTCGAAAAGCTACTTATGAGTAACCGTATTCCATACAAGATAAGCGGTGGCATGTCGTTTTTCGGCCGAGCTGAAGTTAAAGACATCATGGCGTACTTGCGCTTATTGGTGAACCAAGATGATGACAATGCTCTACTTCGCATTATTAATACGCCAGGGCGCGGTATAGGACGCGCCACGCTTGAAAAACTGGGTAATTTCGCCAATAGCTTGGGCGTGTCGATGTTTGAAGCGGCGACGCACCCTAATTTGAATAGTGTGTTACCAGAAAAAGCCTTTCATTCGGTGTCAGGTTTTGCGCGATGGGTGGTAGAGCTTTCTGACAATGCACAGCGCGGTAATACAGTAGATGCCGTGCGCAGCATGATACGCACCATGGGTTACGAAGAGTGGCTGTACGAAACCAGCGCCAGTCCTAAAGCGGCTGAAATGGCCATGGCCAACGTTAGTACCTTATTTGGTTGGGTAAACGACATGCTAGAGGGCAACGACCTTGACCAGCCAATGACCTTAACCGAAGTGGTTAACCGACTCATACTGCGCGACATGATGGAGCGCGGTGAAGACGATGGGGAAGGGGACCAGGTTCAGCTAATGACCCTACATGCCTCTAAAGGGTTGGAATTTCCAATTGTATTTCTTGTAGGCATGGAAGAAGGCTTGCTGCCTCATCAAAGCAGCATAGACGAAGACAATGTAGAAGAAGAACGTCGCTTGGCCTATGTTGGCATTACGCGTGCCCAGCGCGAACTTATCTTTAGCCTTGCCAAGGAGCGTCGCCAATTTGGTGAAGTAATACAGCCAGAACCAAGTCGTTTCTTGTTCGAATTGCCCACTGACGATGTGCAATGGGAAAACCAAAAGCCGAAGGCTTCCAAAGAAGAGCGCCAGCAAAAAGCGCAAGTGGGCATTGCAAACTTGCGTGATATCTTAAATAAATAATCTATAAATACTCGGTGTAAGTATTCACTTTTGCTTCAGCTATTATAAAAATGCGGGTGAGTTGTTTTTAGGCGGCAAGGTGTTAGCTTGCCAGTAAAGCCATATTAAGCACTTTAGCGTGCTTAATTACTTTACCCTGACCAAAACGACACTCAATTTCATTCAACGCATCAAGTTGGGCTTGCGAATCAATGCCCTCGGCGATGACCTGAAATTTTAGATGCTCAGAAATCAGCATTACTGACTGGATAAGCTTTAAGTTGCGCTGTGAGCGGGGCAGCGATTTTACAAAGCGATGGTCAATTTTGATGAAATCAAAAGGGTATGCAAACAGATAGCTCAGTGAAGCAAGACCGCTTCCAAAGTTATCGAGCACTAAGGTAACACCAGCACGCTTGAGCTTTTTGATGGCAGGTAAAATAAACTGCGAGCGACGGTTTAAGTCGTTTTCGTCAAATTCAAAAACAAGCTGACTGGGTTCAATACTTGCCGACTCAATAACGTTAATCATCTTGTTAACCATCGAAGCTTGAAGCAAATGGTTAATTGACACGTTTACCGCAATTTTGTTTATGCTGTCGTTAGAGTCTTTATAGTGGTTTAGCAATTCGCAGGCTTTGGTGAGCTGGAACAAATCTAAATCTAATGTAAGCCCGCTGTGCTCCGCCACTTGCCTAAATTGCTCGCGAGCAATTTTGCCGTATGCAGGGTGCGACCAGCGAATATACATTTCTTTATACAGCGTTGAATTGTCATTCAAATCAATAACGGGCTGTAAGAAGTAATCAAACTCTTCTTCACGCAGTGCGCGCCTAAACTCGTTTTCAAGCTCTAACTCTTCAATAAGGCGGTCGCGCATGCTCTTATCAAACATCACAAATCTACCACGCCCTAAAGTTTTCGCCTGATACATGGCCGCATCAGCATCGCGTAGTACTTCATCGGCGCTGCGGTAGTAACTTTCAAGGTGTGCAATACCAACACTAGCGCCTGAATACATTTCACGACCATCAAGCAAGAATGGTTCTGAAATTGACGCAATAATTCGGCTAGCGACTTCCTCAACGTCAGAAGCGTCTTCAAAGTTATCAAGCAGCACTACAAACTCATCACCGCCAAGGCGCGCCAGTAAGTCGTGACCACGAATACAAAGGGCTATACGGCGTGCCACTTCAATTAAGAATTCATCCCCTGCATGGTGGCCTAACGTGTCGTT
>CAYVST010000069.1:0-19477 GCA_964454185.1 uncultured Alteromonas sp. | reverse complement strand
AGTACAATCCTAACCATGTGAGTAGAAACAATGCGGCACTAATAAGCCCCATTATATGATAAGACACGTTAAACGCTCGTTATAACATAAAACTAAAATAACAGTGTATCACAGCGCATAAGCACTTTGTGCGAAGGGCGTTAATTGTCACTTCTCGCAATAACAGAACCATTCCTCGCGATAGGCTTGTCATTGAACTTGTCACTGGTGACAGTGTTTAACTTCACGTACTATTAGCGCGTATTTTGATTTATCGCGGCAGGGCTGTCTATAAATTTATGATGTTACGCAGTGTAAAATGGCTTTTGATTGGATTAGCCCTTGTAGTTTTATTGCTCGTTATTTCTGGCGCAACATTTACCGTCATGGCAATTCAAAAAGCGCCTTTGGTTGACAGTACCGCGCCACAACAACTTGACGGCGCTGACAGCGTTAATGTGTTATTAGAGCAGCTTCAACAAGCCTTTTCACAACGGCAAGATAGTCATCAATTGGACCTCACTGAAACGCAGGTGGAAAGCCTGGTCGGCGTGCTTCAGCGAGCGCTCCCTGATTTTAAAGGGCGAGTAAATATTACCCCTATGGGAGGCACGGTTAGCGTCACTTACGCTATGGGCAATTCAGGGTACTTTGCCAATATATCTGCTCTTGTATTACCGGGTGATAGCTTGCAAATAGAGCATGTTCAAATAGGCGATGTGTCTATTCCAGGTGGCCTATTACTGGGCTTTCTAGAACGCACAGTCAATGCTTACACAAAGTCAAAAATTGCGACGATTGCTCTGTCTCGCGTTGATCAAGTCTCAATGAGCAATGGTGCATTAACGCTAGATGTAGGCCCATTAGATCCATTATTGAACGAGCTCAACGTAGTCAGTTTGAATTTATCTGCGCATGAAGAAACCGAACTAGAAACACTGTCGGCGTATTATCTACGTTATATTTCAGGTCGTGAGATTTCGCTGAAACCTCATTCGGTATCGCTAATCGAATACTTACGCGAAGGAATGGCAAGAGCGCGAGAACAAAGTACTACGCCACAGCAGGCCGTTTTGCACAATAAAGCAGTGATTATCGCGCTTGCTGCTTATGTGGGTCATCATCGCATAGGACAGCTCGTGGGAGATATTCAGCCTAACCCAAACAAAGCAATTAAGCCTAAGCGGGGCGCTATACTTCATCAACGAAATGATTTGGCCCGTCATTTTATTATTTCAGCTGCACTGGAACTGCTATCAAAACAAGGAATGTCTCTGGCCATTGGCGAGTTTAAAGAGCTTATGGACAGAGGCCAAGGAGGTTCAGGCTATAGTTTTGTTGATTTGGCGGCAGATATGTCAGGAACAGAATTTGCCCGTGCAGCAATTTCAGAAGACGAAGCGCAGCAAGTACAAAATGCAGTGGCGCGTATTCAAAGTGAGTTGGAGATAATGGCAACGATAGACGGCTTACCTGAAGGGCTCAGTAAACAAGCGTTCACGGAACAATATGGTCAAGTTGACAGCGCCGCCTATTTAAATGAAGTGGAAGAGATTGAGCGTAGAATAAAAATGGTGAAGCTCTACGCTCAATAGTACTCAATCAGCCCATCTAGTTTTTAGTGCTCAACGATTGTTGAAATTGGGCGAGTGTGACCAGTGCGAGCTCAATCTTTTTTACCAAAGGGCTTAACGCGTTTTTGGCCTCTTCGTCTTTTAAATCCTTCATTGCCTGCCAGTCGTTAGCAATTTCTTCAACATAAGGACCGAATCGTTTTGCTGAAGTAGTGAACCCACTATCAGCGGCAAAAATTGCGGCGAACTTACCTTTCTGATCTTGTTGCAAACTATCCAAAAGCTGATCTGCATCCACGGCTTTGCGATAAAGGGTTTGCATGGTCTCTTGAAGTTGTTGATGAATAGCTTGCATCTCTTGCATTGACACGCCTTTTAAAGTCGATTCGAAGTTTTTATAAATAATGGTTAAAGTTTCGCCTTTCAAGGCCGATAACCTGCTGTATGTTGAAGTGTGTGAATAACGCAGTGTTCAACATGGTGTAAAGGAGGGCAATTCTGCCCACTTTTTTACTTTGCTACAAGCAACAAAGGAAAATGGTATGGATCTACAAGGTGCTAGTGCCTCTGGAACGTCCGGTGCGTCACTTGAGTTGGCCTCTCTTAAGCTTGCTAAAAGCCAGCAAGAGCAAGAGGGACAAGCGTCGCTTCAGTTGCTGGAATCAGCTTCTGACGTACCAAAATCGTCATCTTCAAACCCCGCGTTAGGCGCCAACATTGATACCTACGCGTAAGTTACGGATGCAACTGTAAGTCGATAGGCGTTTTGCCAGGTTGCCCGCCAATTTCTCTCACCAGTTTTGGCACTAAAAAGCCTGGCAGGCGCTTTATCGCTTCTTCCATTATTTCTCTTGCTTCATTGTCACTGACATAAAAATGGCTTGCACCTTGTACTTTATCAAGTACGTGCAGGTAATAAGGTAACACGCCAGCCTCAAAAAGCCGTTCACTTAACTGGCTTATGGCGTTACCTGAGTCATTCACACCTTTAAGCAATACTGATTGGTTAAGTACCGTCACACCTTTGTGCTGTAGCTCACGTAACCGTGTAGCAAGTGTGTCAGACATTTCGTTGGCATGATTGGCATGAAGCACCAGTACTTTTTGTAGAGGTAGGTGTGTAAACCAGTCAGCGAAAGCGCTATCGAGTCTTTCTGGTAATACAACAGGTAAACGTGTATGTATTCGAAGGCGTTTAACATGGGGAATGCCGGCTATTTCGTTGGCTAACCAAGCAAGGTGATCATCTTTTGCCATTAACGGGTCGCCGCCGGAAAAGATCACTTCATTTATCTTGCTGTTACCACGAATGTAGTTGAGCACTTCTTCCCATTGATGCTTGCTTACGGCGTTGTCTGCGTAAGGAAAATGGCGACGGAAGCAGTATCGACAATTTACCGCGCAGCCGGTGCGTACCATCAACAGCACGCGCGAATCGTATTTATGTAAAATACCTTTGCCCGCTGTATCGTGTTCTTCAAGCGGGTCTTCACTGTACCCGGGTGATGTCAAAAACTCATCGCTCAATGGCATAACCTGCATAAACAATGGATCGTTAGGGTTGCCTTTTTCCATCAATTCTACGAAATGACGGGGTACGCGCATGGGGAAAAGTCGTCGTGCTTTAATGTGTTGTGCGTAATTTTCTTCATCCAAACCCAAGTGTTGCAGCAGCTTTGCGGGGTCCGTAAAGCTCAAAGCTAATTCTTTTTGCCAGTTATGCTCTACAGAAATCGGTTTTTTAGGTATTATTTGTTCCACGAAACTTTTTGTACCTTATGTTTAGACAGAGGAATTATGGCTAATTACAGCACTAACGAGTTCAAAGGCGGCCTGAAGATCATGCTGGACGGCGAACCATGCAACATTTTAGAAAACGAATACGTAAAGCCGGGTAAGGGTCAAGCATTTAACCGCGTAAAAATTCGTAAGCTTATTTCAGGTAAAGTTCTTGAGAAAACTTTCCGCTCTGGTGAAACAGTAGAAGGCGCTGACGTAATGGATACAGAGCTTGCCTACTTGTACACCGACGGTGAATTCTATCACTTTATGAACAACGATACATTCGAACAAATCGCAGCAGACGAAAAAGCGGTTGGTGAGAATACAAAATGGTTAGTTGAAAACGACGTTTGCGTTATCACGCTGTGGAATGGTTCACCTATCACGGTAACGCCACCAAACTTCGTTGAGCTTGAAATTACAGAAACCGATCCTGGTCTTAAAGGTGATACAGCGGGTACTGGTGGCAAACCAGCTACACTCAGCACTGGCGCCGTGGTTCGCGTTCCTCTGTTTGTGCAAACAGGTGAAGTGATTCGCGTAGACACGCGTTCTGGCGAATACGTATCTCGCGCACAAAAATAATGTAACGCCTCGTGATGAGGTTAAGCATTGGCGTTTAAATGCGCTAAAAAACCGGTGTTATGGCTTGGCCGAACATCGGTTTTTTTGTCTCTGTTGCTAATGAATTGATATGAGCCGGTTGGTATAATTTAAGTAGACGGGTATTCATTTTACAGGCATACAGATGCAAGCTTGGCAACCAACAACTTCTCATCAGGCGCGGCAGACGCGGGCACGACTTCTTCGCACTATTCGAGAGTTTTTTTACTCTCGCGATGTTATGGAAGTCGACACGCCACTGCTATCAGCAGGGACAGTAACAGACGAACACCTCGACGCTTTTGACACTGTGTTCAACTTTGCTGACTCTGGTACGCCTACAACCTTGTATTTACAAACCTCACCAGAATACGCCATGAAACGCTTGTTGTGCGCTCAAAGCGGGTCTATTTATCAGCTTTGCAAAGCGTTTCGACATGAAGGTGAAGGTCGCTGGCACAACCCAGAATTTACCATGCTGGAGTGGTATCGACTTGGCTTTGACCACTTTGCCTTGATGGACGAGGTAGATGCGCTTTTAATGGCAACGTTAAACACATTGCCAAGCGACAAAATTACCTATCAAAATGCGTTTATGTCTTATTTAGAGATTGACCCGCTCCAGGCATCTGATGACGTGCTATTAAAAGCGATGGAACAGCACAATATTGATATTCACCAACCGCAAACCCTGAGTTTTGATAGCAAGTTACAATTACTTTTTAGCTACTGTATCGAGCCTAAAATCGGAATGGAAAGGCCTTGCTTCGTATACGATTTTCCCGCTTCTCA
Source organism: uncultured Alteromonas sp. (assembly GCA_964454185.1). GTDB lineage: Bacteria > Pseudomonadota > Gammaproteobacteria > Enterobacterales > Alteromonadaceae > Alteromonas. Next base: position 14,747 of record CAYVST010000069.1, on the reverse strand, counting down.
GGCGGCGCTAGCTAAAATAAGCGCCCATGATAACCGTGTTGCAGAACGTTTTGAGGTGTATTTCAAAGGAGCCGAACTCGCCAATGGTTTCAACGAATTAAGCGCGCCTGAAGAGCAAAGACAACGATTTGAACAAGACAATCAGAAACGACAACGTGCAGGGCTTGATACCAAACCCATTGATGAGCACTTCCTACAAGCTCTAGAAGAGGGATTGCCTGATTGTGCGGGTGTTGCCCTTGGTGTAGATCGTCTTCTAATGCTTAAAATGAATGCTGTGCATATTAAAGAGGTTATCAATTTTCCAGTGAGCCGCGCGTAACAGGCATTAACATTCGTGCGCCTAAAAGCTGGCAAAACACTAAAAAAACCACAAAAAAATGATTAAATTTCGTTAAACGTACCGTTGTCATCGATTGACGGTTGTTGACTTCAATAGGGCAATCCTGAACAATGTTATAGCATCACAAGACAATGTTATAACATCCTCAGAGGAAAACCCATGATTATGCGTTCGCTGCTAAGTCTCACGATAGCAGGGCTTTTAAGTGCGCCTGTCTACGCCACTACTGTCACAGGTAAAGTAACCGATACAGCGGGTCAACCCGTTTCTGGCGCTGAAGTAAAAATTGAAGGTACTCGCCGGGTGGCTTACACCGACGAAAAAGGCATGTATCGTTTCGATGACGTACAGCAGCCACACATTCACCTTCACGTATACTCAAAAGAGCATATTCATGGCGACAATGACCTTGGCGATGTTAGCGTTGACCAAAATGTCGACTTCGTTTTGCAACCTTCGTCAGTTGAAAACATCGTAGTAACGGCTAACGCGCTGCAAACATCAGTGCTGGAATCAGTGACACCTGTAACGGTAATAAGCGCTGAAAAGCTACGAAAAGTAGAAGCGCCTACTTTAGGTGAAACGCTAAAGAACTCGCCTGGGGTTCACAGTACCTATTTTGGCCCAGTATCAAGTAGCCCTATTATTCGTGGTAACGACGGCCCTCGCGTACGTATTGTACAAAACGGGCTGGACGTATCTGATGTATCACGTGTTGGTCCAGACCATAATGTTGCAACGACACTAGCTGGCGCTACGCAAGTTGAAATACTGCGCGGTCCAGCAACGTTACAATATGGAAGCGGTGCTATCGGCGGTGTGGTTAATGTGGTTGATAATCGCATTCCACAATACCAGGTTGAGGGCGTAAGTGGTGAAGCCGAAGTAAGCTACAGCACAGTAAATGAAGGCAAATTCACTCGTGGTGATGTTACCGGAGGGAGCGGCAACTGGGCGTGGCACGTTGATGGATTCTATCGCGATACAGAAAATGCAGACATTCCAGGGTTTGCATCTATCGACCCGGATGAAGACGAACCAAATGGTGAACTTGAAAGCAGCGCTATGGAGACTAGCAATATCGTTGCGGGTCTTTCTTATGTTGCTGAAGAAGGCTACTTTGGGTTTGCGGTTGAAAAGCTAGATAACGAATACGGTGTGCCGGGGCATAGCCACGGTCACGGCGAAGAAGAGCATGATGATCACGATGAAGATGATCACGAAGAAGAAGGTCATGATGAACACGGCGAAGAAGGCGTATTGTTAGACGTTGATATGACCCGTTATCAAATGGCAGGTGAATGGCACTCACCTGTACAGGGGCTTACTAATCTTAAGTTTGCTGCCTCGTATACAGATTATGAGCATGCCGAAATTGAAGACGGCGAGCCAGGCACTATTTTCACCAATGAAACCAGTGACATTCGATTAACAGCGTACCATGAAGAAATTAATGGTTGGCATGGTGTCTTTGGTCTTCAGTTTAACCACAGCGACTACAATGCGGTCGGCGAAGAAGCTTTCACGCCAGCGAATACGACCTCTAACTTTGCACTTTATGTGGTTGAGCAAAAGAAGGTAGGTGATGTTACGTTTGAGTTGGGCGGTCGACTTGAGCGCACGTCTCTTGATGCTGATGATAGTGAAATTGAGCTAGAAATAGCACACGAAGAGCACCACGACGAACATGATGAACATGACGAGCACGAAGGTGAAGAACATGATGATCATGACGAACATGAAGGCGAAGAACATGAAGAGCATGAACTTGCGTTCAGCTTTCCTGATTACGACTTTACCAGCTTATCGTTATCAGCTGGTGCGAACTGGGAATATTCAGAGGGTCACTCTGTCGCAGTAACGCTATCGCGTAGTGAGCGTGCACCAAGTCAGCAAGAATTGTTCTCTGCGGGTCAGCATTTGGCAACGCAAAGCTATGAAGTTGGTTTGGTATTTGATATGGACGATGAGGGCCATATCGAAGAGTCGTTGAACGACGTAAAAGAAGAAGTAAGTACAAACTTAGATATCACGTTCCGCAAGTTTACAGGTGACTGGGGTTACAGTGTGTCTTTCTTCTATAACCAAGCAGATGACTATATCTTCCAGACCAACACTGGCCTTATTGCGCTAAGTGAACACGGGCACGATGAGCACGAAGATGAAATGGACATGCACGAGGACGAGCATGAGCACGAAGATGAGCATGACGATGAACATGGTCATGACGAGCACGGTGATGAAGAAGGACTTCCTGTTTACTACTTCCAGCAAGCCGATGCTGACATTTGGGGCTTTGAAGCGGAAACCTATGTTGATCTAAGCGACACACTCCGTTTGACGGTCTTTGGTGATTATATTCGTGCAGAGATTGAAGGCGACAACTTACCGCGTACTCCGCCCATGCGTTTCGGTAGTGAATTGAGCTACGTAAATGATGGCCTGACGGCAGATGTTGGTTTTACGTGGTATGACGATCAAAAGCACGTCGCGTCTTTTGAGACAGCGACAGACGGATATACGCTTATTAATGCTAGCGTGCAGTATGAGTTTGCTAGTCAAGGTGTAGACTGGGTGTTGTTTGCTCGCGGTGAGAATTTGACCGATGAAGAAGCTCGCGTGCATACGTCTTTCTTAAAAGACCAAGCGCCACTGCCTGGTAGAAACTTTACCATGGGTGTGCGTGCATTGTTCTAAACAGAACGTGCAATCTTTGCTAGTAGATGAAAGGCGGTGTGCAAACACCGCCTTTTTTGTTTTACTTGCGTATCACCCTATTTCGCACAATCCACGTTTAGAGAGAAGTAGTGAAGGAAAGCGTACAAGATATAACTAAGTGGTTCTTAGGCCTAGAGCATGAGCACATTGTATTGGGCTACGGCAGTTTGTTGAGCAAAGATAGTCGAGAGCGATATTCTAGTATTTATACCAAGGGTGTGCCTATTACGGTAAGTGGATTTGAGCGCGCCTGGGTCACGCGCAGTGTCAGCGAAAAGCAGACTTATGTCGGCGCAGTACCAAAATATGGTGCGGTGCTTAATGCGCAGCTAGTGCCCGCTAGCTTAAACCCAGCGCTTCAAGCTAGAGAAAAAGACTACCGTTTTGTGCGTGTGGAAAGTCGCAATATTGCATTTAACGGTGTCGCTTCATCTTATACTGATGAATTACATCACCTGTTAAATAAATACACACTTTGGATTTGTGAGACTTTGGACTGTCACGCGCCTACTGAACAGTACCCCGTTCATCAGACCTACGTGGATACCTGTTTGTCGGGGTGTTTGGAGCATGGTGGAGTAAACGAAGCAAAAGCTTTTGTTGAAACCACTAAACTGTGGGACCATCCAAGGGTAAACGACAGAGAGAACCCTAAGTACCCGAGAAGCGCAAACATTGACGTAGCCGGATACAAGGCAATTGATGAGCTATTAATGTGTATTAACCAAGAGAGATAATTGTGAATACCCAGCCCCAGATTAAGCAGGAAAACCTCTATAGCGAAAGGCTGTGCCTTCGCTTACTTCACGTCGAGGACAAGCACTGGGTATTACGACTGCAACAAGACCCACTTTGGATAAAATTTATTGGAAGTCGAGGGGGCAATTCACTCGATGATGCGAATGATTACATAGAGAGAACCAATGCACAGCGGGCCGAATGGGGTTATGGACTATGGGCTGTTGTAGACAAAAACAGTCAGCAGCCTTTCGGAGTATGTGGCCTGTTTAATCGATTTGCGTTTACCTGCCCCGATTTGGGGTTTGCCATATTGCCAGAAGCACGTGGAAAAGGCGTTTGTATAGAAGCGTGTAATCGCGTTATCGCTTGGGCACAGGATCAGAATTACCGCTTTTTAACGGCGATGACGCACCCTGAGAACAAGGCATCGCAGCATGTGCTGACGCGGGTGGGGTTTAAAAAGCACGGTGCGTATTTTGACAAGAGCTTTCCAAAACAAGACTTGTTTTGGCTAGACCTACCAAGGGCGCGCTCACGTTAACGCGCCTTTAGCGGTAGGTCTTTCCTACATAGGAGGAAGTACCGTTACTTTTTTAATAACAATAGGGTCTATAGGCACATTGTTAGCATTTAAGCGAATAGAATATTCAGTTTCAACTTCCGACATGGCATCAACGATGTCGTCCCCTTCTACAATAACGCCAAAAACTGCATAACCCCAGTCTCTGCCAGGGTTTAAGCTTGTGTTGTCGTTTACATTGAAGAAGAATTGTCGATTAGCGGTATGCGGGTCGCTTTGTCTAGCCATGGCAATGGTGTGTAAATCGTTGGTAAGTCCGTTACCCGATTCATTGAATATATCAGGAAAGTTCGACTTTCCATTGAAGTCAGCGGTATAGCCGCCGCCTTGAACAACAAAACCAGGCACAATACGGTGAAATATTGTGTCTTCGTAAGCGCGTTTATCTACATAGCGCAAAAAGTTATTTACCGTAATGGGAGCACGTCTTCTATCAAGCTCGACCACAATATCGCCCATCGTTGTCTCAAATTTTACTCGCGGATAATAGTTATCCGGCTGGACATGCGAGCCGTCATCTTTAGACGCCGCGAAGGCTGTTGTACTTATCATCAAAGCAAACAATGCGAAAAAATAACGTTGAGTAGTCTTCATGAATAATCCTCTTTCTGTGCGACTATCGTTTTGCTGTGCCTAAGATAACGAACTTTTTGTCGCTCGCAAGTACCTTGGCCCCACCAAACAGCTTTTTAAGCTTAATGTGATAGTCAAGGTGTCGATTGCCAACAACCACTAAGTGCCCGCTTTTAACTAACAACTCTCTTGAGTCAGTGAACATTTGCCACGCAATATGATCGGTGATTGCATTTTGCTGATGAAACGGTGGGTTACACAGTATTTTGGTGACTGCTGGGCGTTTTTCTCGGTTGAGTAAGCTTTCTAAGCAATTGCTCGCCACAAACTCACATTGCGCTATTTTGTCAGGGAAGTTATTTAGAACATTCAAACGTGCGCTTTCCAAAGCCATGTACGACTCATCGACAAAGATAACTTTAGCATCTGGCGCTAGTGCAAGCGCATTCACACCCAGCACGCCGTTACCGCAACCAAGGTCAACCACCACATCATTAGCGCTAATTGTCATGTGCTCAAGCATTATTCGCGCGCCAATATCGAGCGACTGACGTGAAAACACATTGGCTAAATTGTCTAACGTGATCGTTTGTCCCATTGTGCCATTGGCTAGCCAGCGGGTAGGGTAGGGTGATGTACTTCGCGCTACATTGTCAGGTGTTGAGAATATAAGCCGCGACTTCTTTTTAGCCAGTGACGTTGTGGTTGTCCCTATGTACTTTTCAAATAGCGCCAGTACCGACTTAGTAATGCTCTTGGCTTTGCCCGCGGCAACAACTCGTGTGTTTGGCGTAATGAAGCGCTGTAGGTCGATGAGCTGCTGTTCAAGTAGCGCCAGTGCGCGAGGCACTTTCAAAACCACCATATCAATGTCGTCAGACGGTGAAAAAGAAAGGCTGTCTACGCTGGTCATCGTTTTTACAGGGTGCGCAATACTGTCACCCGATACGGTTGGCGTTAAGTTATTCGTATTCAAATTCTCAAGCAGTGAACGATACGAAATGTACGAGTCAGATACCCACAGTGGATTGAAGTGAGCAAACCAACACCCTAGGGCACCAAAGTCGTCATTAAACAACATCAATTTTGGCGTTTCTAATGCACTAAGTTCACCTTCACTGAGACTTTCCTCAATGTGTGCAATTGCTAATTCGTCAGCACTGTCCCATGCCTGCAAGCTGACATGCTGGTGTTTTTCTGGGTAGCGTATTAGCGTGAGTTGACGGTCTGCAAATAAGAATTCTGTGTTCATTGATGTGTGCTTGATTGATTCGTGTACGGTGTTAAACGGTAAATATATTAGCAGCTACTGCCCATACCTATACGCCATAGAATACCATTTTCGCGTGGCACGTGCTGCGCTTTGCGCATGCATTTTAAGGTAAACGTTTACTTTGTAATAATAATGTGAAAATATTGTTAAATTATCTTGTCCGACCACTAAGCTCGAAATACTAAAAATAACCGAGGAACAACCATGAAAAAACGTCACGCCCTACTGTGGACTATGCTGTTAACGCTATTTTCGCTTCATGCCAAAGCAGAAATAACATTTCCAAACGCTGTTTATAGCAATTTAGACTACGGCCTTTATTGGTTCGATTACAATGATGCTAGAAAAGCAACGCCTGGTCAGACTAACCCTTATTACAGCAGTAACAAAAAAACCGTGATTTATATTCACGGTTGGCAAAATGGCTCAGTAACAAACCGCAATAGGGAAACGCTTAACCGCAACAGAGCCGGTGGCCCTAACCAAGACCTGGCGTGGTACTGGCTTGATAGAGGTTACAATGTGGGTATTCTTTACTGGAATCAGTTCGCTGATGAAAGTGAAGTAAAAGACGCAGAAGCTAAAATTCACGCTACCAACGGGCCGCGTGGTATGCGCTGGAAATCATCAAACGGTAACTATAGTTCTGGCCCTAATCAGTCTGTTACCCAGTTACTTTACACGTCGTTGGTAAACGGTTTACCAGGTTTTACAGGCTCTGAACTAAGAATTGCAGGTCATTCATTGGGCAATCAGCTTGCGCTTACTATTTCTGACAAACTTAATACGGCAGTTAATCAAGGCAATTTGTCAGGCGCTTATCGTCCAGACCGCATTGCTTTGCTCGACCCGTTCTACTCGATTGGTGCTAAGTCTTATCTTAATAATCAATGGACTGGCGAAAGAAGCAAGGTGCTTGTCGATAAACTGAAAGCAAAAGGTATTGCAATAGAAGCGTACCGAAGCTCACCAGTGACCAGTACGTTTCTGGCCGGTGATAACAATGCTAGCTTGATGAACAGTATTGCTTTTTCAGAGCTAAAACCGTGGAACTTTAATTTCTGGCAAGTGGCAGAGAAGCATGGCGCGGCAGTAACCCATTATTTTTGGTCTCGTGCGTTTAATCCATTAACGCTTGATCGCAGCAACACGCAGGTGCCAAGTGCCGCGGCCAGTAATAGCGTGATTAAAACATGGATGAACAAAAACAAAGGCGTTATTCAAGATAGCGGTGCATGGAGTGCTACGCCCGCGGACGATGATTTCAAAGAAAAGTCGCGACTCTAACATCCATTATAAAAGATTGAGCAAAATCCGAAAACGCAGCAAATACGTAACTTTTAGGTATACTATGCCTATTCTCGGACACGAAGATACGTATGCAGTTTTCATTATTCGACTCAGCGCAGCCTGATGGCGCTGAGTCATCTTCTCAGTGCGTTACTTTACCTCTCTCTGAAGCTGACGTTCGCTATTACCCCAATGCGCTAGGCAAAGCACTTGCTGACGAATACCTAAATGCCTTAAAAACCGAACTTCCTTGGCGCCAAGATGCTATTAGAATGTTTGGCAAGACTATCAATATTCCTCGTCTTCAAAGTTGGCACGGCGACCCAGAATGCGTCTATACCTATTCAAACCTAACTTTGCAGCCTCTGCCTTGGTCTCATTCGTTAACCGCGCTGAAAAAACGTTGTGAGCAACTAAGTCAATCAGCCTTTAATAGCGTGTTGGCTAATTGGTATCGAGACGGTAACGACAGCATGAGCTTTCACGCTGACGATGAGCCTGAGTTAGGCATCAATCCTGTTATTGCCTCTGTGACGCTGGGAGAAGCAAGACCGTTTGTGTTTAAACATAAAGAAACCAAAGCCACTTACACACAGCATCTTGCCCACGGAAGTATTCTTATTATGGCTGGCGCCACACAAAGCCACTATCTACATGGTATAGCAAAGACGAAGAAACCGATTGGTGGTAGAATCAACCTTACGTTTAGGCATATAACAACTGCACGTTGAAAGCCTGAGTAAATCAAAATAGGTAACTATTGATATGCAAGTAAAAACGTTTCTTGAAGACACCATTAATAATGCGCTTTCTCCGCTTTACTTAGAAGTGCTCGATGAAAGCTTTATGCACAATGTGCCCGAAGGCGCGCAAAGTCACTTCAAGGTCACTGTAGTTAGCGATACGTTTGAAGGAAAACGCCTGATAGCGCGACACAGAACGGTAAACGCGCTAGCTGCAGAAGCGCTCGAAGGACCCGTTCACGCGCTCGCTCTTCATACATATACATCAAAAGAGTGGGAAGCGAGAGGCGGGCAGTCGCTAGCGTCACCAAATTGCTTAGGTGGCAGTAAACACGACGCTTAGTGCAAGAAAATAGGGCGTTTAAATCGACGTAAAGGGATGTTCAGCGCGGTGAACTATGAAGAAGATATAGCGCGTATTTTGCTCAAAGATGAGCATAGAATGCGTTGTTTACACGCACTAGATAAGCTTAGCCTACCTCAAGGGGCTATTGGGGCCGGCTTTTTGAGAAATGCCATTTGGGATGATCTTCATCAAAAATCTGCTTTCACGCCTCTCAACGATGTTGATGTCATTTACTTTTGTCCTACTAGCAGCGCGCAGCGCGACAAAGCTCTGGAGCGCGGGCTTCATGCACAGATGCCTGATGTAAACTGGCAGGTAAAGAATCAGGCGAGAATGCATCTACAGCACGGTCATCCACCTTATGAAAGTTGTGAACACGCAGTGTCATATTGGATTGAGCGAGAAACCTGTGTTGGGGTCTCACTGTCTAAGACGGGAAAATTAGAATTTATAGCCCCCTATGGTTTTGAGGCAAACTTTGCAAATAGCATTAGTATCAATCCACGTTATCCGAGGCCTGACGTATTTGAGGCTCGTGTGGCAAAGAAAGCCTGGCAGGCGCTGTGGCCCAATCTTCACGTCCAACCATATTAAAACGGACGGGGAAGCCAAAGGTAGAGAACGATTAGCTTTTCTCCGCAATAGTCACGACTTTGGTGGCGATAGCGGCAATTGTTGTATTTTCTGACATCGCCTGTTTTTGTAGTCTTCTGTAAGCGTCGTTTTCACTAAGCTTAAATTTGTCCATGACAACAAGTTTGGCCCGGCTTATCACTTTTTGTTCATGAATAGTACGTTTAGCCTCTTCAAGTTCTCTTCCCATATCTTCTATGTGCTTTGCTTGTGTACGCAATAAATCGTAAAAAGAGCGATGCGCTGAAAGGGTATGGGTTTGCTTGTTTAGCGATGTGTCTTGAGTATTTTGGTTTGTTTCATTCTCTACTAGCCCTGGCATACTTGGGTCAAAAAGCAGTGTGAGTGGCGACCCTTCGCTATTGTGCTCATCGTTAAACTTTTCAAGCAACTGTTGATGGTTTGCCATTTCGTTTTTAGCGTCTAATACTCTTTGACTAGCTTGTTGTGATAGCGATTCAGTAAGCTGTATTTCGATAGTTTGCATGGCATCGATTCTAGATGTGGCTACGTCAAACCACACCTCAGAAATGGCTTCAGATATGGGGCTTCCGTCACCAAGTTGGGCAATCATTTTTCGCAGTTGCTGCACTTCTTGCGTTGCCTTGCCGTTATTTAGACTGTCAAACGAAGCGGTTATGTTTGGAGCACTAAATTCCTTAAAGATCGCAAAGTGATGCTCTTGGGCCTGTTGCAGTGTTTGCAGCTTCTCACAAAGGTGTAATTCAAAATGCGTTTTTGCAAAGCCGATTGCACCCCAAGCGCGTTCCTGACCTGCGTACTCTTTTGCCTGCATAAAGTTAAAAAGAGAAACCAAGAGCTTAGTAATACTTGGATCGCTAGCGATATCGGCGGCTTCAAAAATCACGGTAAGTAAACTGGCTATTAGCCGACTGTACGCGCGCGTTGATTCTAAAGGTGTGAGATGCTGTTGTTGAATTTGTTCTCGAAGCCTTGGCAGGTAATCTGCAGCTTGCATGGCAAGGGTAATACTGCTTAGCAAACGGGGATTGCCCGCTGTAATGTTATCCGTGAGATAGAGCGATTTCAGGTGGCTTTTAAGTAATGACTCTGCATGCTCACTTTGACTAATGTACTGCATACGCTCTTGTACATAGCGCGATGCGCCTGAACCCAAGTAAATATTGCTTGCGCCACGTTCTTTTTGTAGTTCGTGAATAAGTTCTCTCACCGCAATAACAATGCGACAATTGCTAGAGAGTTGTTCTAATACGGTTATCTCTGCGTGCTTAGCTGCTAGCAAAAAGCGTTTGGTTCCATCACTACATAGTGCCGCAGATGGTTCTTGAGAGGAGAGCATAGTCACGCTGAATTACCTTTACTATCGTTTAGTGCGCGTAGGCGCTTCTTATTATTGTTTTGATAAAGCACTTTCATCATTACGCTGATGCAAATGTCATATGCCCAGGCATAGGTTTTTTACGGCATTACACCTTTGCAAGTCTGTAAGATGTGTTTAGCAACACTTGTGCCTTTTCCTAGCAACTATTCTCAATTAACAATATTACCTGCAGTGCCACGATAAGCATATCGTCTTAAACGCCCTGAATAAGCAGCGTTTGGGGATATTATGAATAAAGGGAATGAGACAAATAGCGAAGAGGTGAATGAGGAAACGTGAACGATTTTGAAGAAGGCCGCCCCTTTTTGGTGCAACCTTTACTCAAGACGTTAATTTCTTACTACGCGTAAGAACCAGCCTACAAAAAGTGAAATTAAAAAACCAAAGAATGTGACAAGTAAGGTAATCGTCAGCATCTGGCCTGAGAAATCTGCATTTTCACCCGTATATTCGTTAACTAGCATGCCCGATGCTTGAAATATAAAAAGCGCTGCAATGGAAAATAGCAAAATAATGGCCGTTGATACGGCAGTTGCTTTCCAATAGGCTTTCGGTGATGCCCAATGAATAGCGCCTGCAACCAGAACACACAAAATCGTCAAAACATAAGGGACCACATTTACTCCTTGATAATGAAGTTACTTGTAAACTATGCGTTTGTGCCAAAGTACTGGTGGCTGCTTCACATTGCAGTCTTTAGTTAAGACAATCGCAAAGTCTAAACACAAAAATAATGTCGTACGATGCCACGGCACGCTCTATTTGTCAGTACACATAGTGCAATTAAGCGTTAACGTGGCGATTTTAAGTGATAATGGTGATAGAATCGCCAACAAATTTTTAAAAGCCGTGTTGGTGTTCCACATTTTGTTGAAACGCCAAGGCGGCCTTTTGTGTTTAACACTTAAGCTTCTGAGAGAACATGTTCGATTTAATTACCAGTAAAGACAGTAATGTAAAGAACGACGTGCTTTCAGGTATTACCGTTGCGCTAGCACTGGTACCTGAAGCCGTAGCTTTTGCATTTGTGGCCGGGGTAGAACCAATGATTGGTTTGTACGCGGCATTTATGATGGGCCTAATTACCTCTGCCATTGGTGGTCGTCCAGGTATGATTTCTGGCGCAACCGGTGCTATGGCGGTTGTAATGGTTGCCCTTGTGGCACAGCACGGCGTGCAGTATTTGTTTGCTGCGGTTATTCTCGCCGGCCTTTTGCAAATATTATGTGGGATATTCCGGTTAGGAAAATTTATAAGACTGGTGCCTTACCCCGTAATGCTAGGCTTTGTTAATGGTCTCGCCATTGTCATTTTCCTCGCCCAGCTTGGTCAGTTTAAGGTGATTAATGGCGCAGGTGAGCTGCAATGGATGGAAGGTACCTTACTTTATTGGATGCTAGGCTTGGTGGCACTGACCATGGCTATCATTTACCTACTGCCTAAGTTAACAACCGCGGTACCAGCTTCATTGGTCGCAATTGTTACGGTAACGGCGTTGGTGCATGGTTTAGATTTAGAAGCGCGCACCGTTATCGACTTTGTACGCGACCTTTTACCTGCGGACCAGCGTGATTCCGCGACACTTGCGGGTGAGCTACCAAGCTTTGCCATACCTATGGTGCCGTTCACATGGGAAACCTTCATGATTATCCTGCCTACCTCGGTTATTTTATGCTTGGTGGGTTTAATTGAATCGCTACTTACTCTGTCATTGATTGATGAAATGACAGATACCCGTGGTCGCGGAAACAAAGAATGTGTTGGTCAAGGTGTTGCCAACACGGTTAACGGTTTCTTCGGCGGTATGGGTGGCTGTGCCATGATTGGACAGAGCATGATCAATATTAATTCAGGCGGTCGCGGTCGCTTGTCTGGTATTACAGCGGCAGTGGTACTGCTAGGCTTTATTCTTTTTGCTGCTCCGCTCATTGAGATGATCCCGCTAGCGGCACTAGTGGGCGTTATGTTTGTTGTGGTAATTGCAACATTTGAGTGGGCGTCGTTTAGAATTATTCGCGGCGTGAACAAAGAAGATGCCTTTGTACTTTTCTTGGTAACTGGCGTTACCGTTATTGCTGACTTGGCAATAGCCGTTGTAGTGGGCGTGATTGTGTCGGCATTGGTGTTCGCATGGAAACACGCACGTCATATTGAGGCGAAATCACATATCGATGACGACGGTTGGAAAGTGTATGAGCTTGAAGGACCGCTTTTCTTCGGTTCAGTGTCTCACTTTAAAGATTTATTTGATATTGCCAACGACCCAGGTGATGTTGTGATTGATTTCAAAGACTCTCGCATTTGGGACTCATCGGGTATTGATGCGTTAGATACCTTGGCTGACAAATATGAAGAGCAAGGTAAAAAGCTGCACATTCGCCATATTAGTGACGAGTGCCGCTGTTTGCTGCGTAAAGCAGACAAATTTGTAGAGATTAATGTAGTGGAAGACCCGCGTTATCGCGTGGCGACGGACAAACTTGCATAGCAGGTATGCTCACTTAGTACGTTTGCACCAAGCGAACACATAAATGCGTTTGTTTGGTGCATCTGAACCAATTGAATATCTGTTGTTTTGGTCATATTTAACGTTAAAACAAATAGTTAAGTAATTGGCACTGTTATTGGATATAACCATACGTAAAGTGTGTACTAGCAATTTTGTGTTGATTGCTAGAAGTGTGATTCATAACACTCCGTAAAATGTGTTAGTTAGGTATCTTGTCAATACTTAACGAAAGTAGGCAACGAAGCCCGCACCAACGAAAGTTGGCGCGGGCTTTTTTTTGTCCCGAAGAAAGGGGAAAAACATGACGTCATCTGATTCAAAAACGCGCATCGTGGTCGTAGGCAATGGCATGGTGGGACACCACTTTGTTGAGCAACTACACAACAGCGATGCAAACGCCGACATAACCGTACTTTGCGGGGAGTCTCGGCTCGCCTATGACCGTGTATATCTATCGTCCTACTTTAGCGGCGCGAGCGCAGATGACTTAGCGCTAACTACGCCTGCACAATATGCGTCATGGGGCGTTAATGTCGTGACCAATGCCATAGTGACAGACATCGACAGAGAAAATAAAACGGTCGTGACCACTGAAGGGCAGAAGTTCGATTACGACAAATTGGTGTTGGCAACAGGGTCATATCCATTTGTTCCGCCAATTAAAGGCAACGACCAAGAGCACTGTTTAGTATATAGAACCATTGACGATTTGCTGGCGATAGAAGCGTCTGCCAGCGTTAGCAAGGTGGGTGTTGTTGTTGGTGGTGGTCTACTCGGGTTAGAAGCTGCCAATGCACTCAAGCAGGCAGGGCTTGATACGCATGTTGTTGAATTTGCCCCACAGCTAATGGCTGTGCAGCTAGACACGACAGGCGGCGATGTACTTAAGCAAAAGATTTCATCGTTGGGGGTTACCGTTCATACGCAGAAGGCCACGCAGTCAATTGAAGCGGGCGATAGCTGTCGTTACAAAATGGTCTTTGCTGACGGCAGTGAGCTTGAAACCGACATGATCTTATTCTCAGCGGGTATTCGTCCCTCTGACCAACTTGGTAAAAAAGCAGCATTAACGCTTGGTGAGCGTGGCGGTATTGCCATTGATAATCACTGTTTAACGTCTGACCCGAACATTTATGCTATTGGTGAATGTGCACTGTGGGACAACAAAATATTTGGTCTAGTTGCGCCGGGGTACACGATGGCACGCACGGCAGTAAGCCATCTCACTGGTGGTGACAGCGTGTTTACGGGCGCAGATATGAGTACCAAATTAAAGCTTATGGGAGTTGAGGTAGGCTCTATTGGTGATGCGCACGAACGTACGGAAGGGGCGTTAAGCTACACTTATCTGAATCAACCTGAGGGTGTCTACAAGAAACTAGTGGTAGACAGCGAACAGAAGCGAGTACTAGGCGCCGTGTTAGTTGGCGATACCAGCGACTACGACACGCTGTTGCAGTATGCGCTTAATGATATTGCACTTCCAGAATTCCCCGAGAGCCTTATTCTGCCATCCTCCGGTGATGCTCCGGCCTTAGGTGCAGATGCATTACCTGACACGGCATCCATTTGTTCATGCCTGAATGTGACCAAAGGCGATATTGTGTCGGCCATCGATGGTGGCTGCTGCAGCGT